>NZ_JAWDJM010000121.1:0-27403 GCF_032465715.1 Paraclostridium sp. MRS3W1
TAATTCTTTAAAAAAGAATTTTTATAATTAACCTACTGTTTAATTTTCAAAGTTCTTAAATATGTTTAAGTATATTTCTTAGATGGTAGCGGTAACAGGAGTCGAACCTGTGACCTTTCGGGTATGAACCGAACGCTCTAGCCAACTAAGCTATACCGCCACATATATTGGTGCCCAGAGGCGGAATCGAACCACCGACACGGGGATTTTCAGTCCCCTGCTCTACCGACTGAGCTATCTGGGCATTTCTGGTGGGCCTAGCTGGACTCGAACCAGCGACCTCACGCTTATCAGGCGTGCGCTCTAACCACCTGAGCTATAGGCCCCCAATTGGTCGAGGTGGAGGGACTCGAACCCCCGGCCCCATGGTCCCAAACCACGTGCGCTACCAAACTGCGCTACACCTCGATATAATCTTATTTATATAATTGTTTTAGTGGCAGGGGTGGAGGGACTCGAACCCCCGGCGCACGGTTTTGGAGACCGACGCTCTACCAACTGAGCTACACCCCTATGCATTTTTTTGGTGGACCTTCAGGGACTCGAACCCCGGACCTACCGGTTATGAGCCGGGCGCTCTAACCAACTGAGCTAAAGGTCCACTTTATTGGTCGAGGTGGAGGGACTCGAACCCCCGGCCCCATGGTCCCAAACCACGTGCGCTACCAAACTGCGCTACACCTCGACAATTACTGGCGGAGAAGGAGGGATTCGAACCCTCGCACCGGTTAACCCAGCCTAATCCCTTAGCAGGGGATCCTCTTGAGCCACTTGAGTACTTCTCCGTATTCATTTTTACTATACTATGATTATATAAGTTTTTTTTTTTGATGTCAACGTTTTTTACAATTTTTTTTGATTTGACATAAAAATAAGGAGATTAACTCCTTATTTTACTTACATATTCTTTTTAGCTTCTAATAGCATTTCATTTGATTTTTTTAAGTAATCAATTGCTTGTTCAATATTTTTAGCAGTTTCTTCTTTTCCCATTTCTCTAGCTTTTTCTGCCCACTCTCTAAATCCTTCTTCATGTGATTCATTGTGATTTACCCAATGAACAAGAAGGATATTAAGAGTTTTTTCATCTTTATTTTCAGCTACAGCTGCACCTGAATGTTCTATATGCTCATGATCATGGTCGTGACCATGGTGGTTTCTTACACTAGTTTTATTAAATAGCATTTATAATCCCCCTTATTTTATATTAAATTCTTTTTTTATCACTTTCACTGCATCCTTTATCAACAGTGATAATGGTTTTCCTTCTAATCCCACCATTTCTACATCTTCTGGCATTATAGGAAGTAATATTTTTAAAGCTTCACTATCCGATATTGCTTCACTAATTCTAGCGGTTACTTCACCCATCATTGCATTTGGTATAACTGCAGATACTGGCGCAACTACTATACTAGCTTTTTTTGTTGAAACTATTATAGCGTTCTCTCCTGTAGCACCTTTATTAGCGTGTGCTTTCATCATTGAACTTGTTGCTATTGAGTTTGTCCCTAGTGCGTATATTTCTATGTACGATGGAAGTTCATCTCTAAGAGTTGATACAACTTGAGCTCCTATTCCGCCTCCCATTCCATCTATAACTGCTATTATCATATTTTCTTCCCCTCAATTACATTTTTATGTAAATTAAAATTTGATTTATACTGATTCTTTGATTATTATTTTATGATCCATAAGTCTTATTTCTTTTATTTCCCCATCGATTATTTTTTGCTCTCCTAGTAAATCTGTTAAATATACTTTTCCTTCGTATGGGTCTACACTAACCACATTATCCATTACTCTTTCAAGATTGTTGTTTTTTAACACATAAGCTGCTGATTCACACATAACATAATCCCCCTTAGTATATTAATTTTATACTCAATCAAAAAAAAGATTCCTCCAAGGTATTTCAAAACCCTTAAAGAAATCTTCATGATTTCAAATAACTTTGTATATTTTGAGTATAACACCAAATTTTGGTTAAAGTCAATTCCTTTACTTATATAAATTATCTTTTATTTGTGTACTCATCTGAAGAATATTTACTATATAAACCCTTGGCTAAATCTAGTTCATAATCCGTTAGCTCTTCCTCTTCAAACTCAACATTAAAAGTCTTTGCCATTCCTCTTACAATGGATTTTTCGAGGCTGTTTATATCTATCTTTCTTCCTATTTCATTTTCAATACCACTTGCCTTGCTTAACGTAAATTTCTTTGCTCTTTCTTTTATTTCTGGAGATTTGGTTTTTATAATTTCATACAAATCATCTATATTGAAATCCAATACAATAGACCCGTGTTGTAATATAACTCCATCATGCCTATGTTGCGCGCTTCCTACAACTTTTTTATCATTTATAGTTATTTCATATGAAGCATGAGCATTAAAACACGCAGCTGAAAGCTTCTCTCTACTAATTCTTTCTCCCTTGCTTAAATTATCAACCCCTATACCTTCAAGCTTTAAGCCATTTGCTATTCCTTCACTTATAAACTTATATGAACTATTTATACTCTTATCCATCAGTTCATTGTCTTCTCCTACAATTATAGAATAAGTTAACTCATTTTGATGTAATACGGCTCTTCCACCTGTAGCTCTTCTTACACAGTCTATATTTAACTCTTTACATTTTTTTATATCTACTTCACTTTCAAGCTTTTGAAAATATCCTATAGTTAAACAACTAGGATTCCAAGAATAAAATCTTAGTGTAGGCTTACATTTTCCTTCCTTATATGAAATAGTAATAGCTTCGTCTATCGCCATATTCATTGCGCCATCATAAGTTTTGTTTTTTATTACTCTCCACTTTTGCATAATTTTACTTCCCCTATATCTAAGTTAATTTCTTTAATCGCTAGTTTAATTTCTTCTTTACTTAACTTTCTTGAATAATTATATATTGTATGTCCTGGTCTCTCATTATAATATGGTCTATTGCAATTCTTACATCCTTTTATTTCAAATGGCTTTCCTTTTAATATATCCATCTTTATATATTCATCTATCTCTATTTCTTCTAGGTACCCATCTAATCCAAATTTAAAGTAATCTCCATTATATCCTTTATCCATCATATACGTCATAAGTTGAACCCTTCTATAACTCTCTATACTAGGTTGACTTACATCTTCCATTTTAGTTCCCTTTACAGGTGTAAATGCAAATAAACTAATTGTTATATTGTAACCTTTCAGAGTTTTATATAAATCATATATATCTTTGTGGCTTTCTCCTAATCCTACGATTATATGCGTACTAATTCTATTTGGATATATAAGCCCTGCTTCTTTTATAAAATCTATTTTTTTATCAAAATTAGTTCCTTTTATCTTCTCATATAATTCCTTATTTGCAGCATCTATAGCTATACCTATTTTTTCAACTCCTAGATCAAAGAATTTTTCAATTTCATCCATATCTTCTAACTTGGCTGATAAAGATATCGGTATATTTAAATTAGAATTGACATATTTAATAAATTTTCTTACTTCGTTAAGAGATTCTTCACTATCCATTGATTGTAAGCATATTCTTTTTATATTTTCGCCTTCATAGCTTTTAAATGCATCTAAAATTTCTTCTTTTGTATATTCTGGCCATAAAACTCTAGACAGTTTATCTTTTCTACTATTACTTTCAATGGATTGTGAACAAAATGAACATCGATTATTACACTGATTTCCTATCATTATATAAGCAGTAGTAGGAGGTATGTCGCTTTGGCCTCTTTTTATACCAAGTTCTATTGCAGTTCCAATAGACAATCTAATCATAATATGCAACACTCCTTACTCTCTTTAATATCTAACTTCATTTCAAGTGCTAAGTTTTTACATGATCTTGACGGTAATACAATTTTATTTATTCCACATTCTATCGCTAATTTATCTAAATCACTTCTATATTTGCCCCTGGGCCTCATACATCCTAAATTTATTTTAGTTTTTGGAAGTCTTATTCTCGCTTCACATAATACATCTATAACTTCATCTAAATTAGGTGGCTCTACATTTTCATACTCAGTATTTTTTGTAGGTATCAAAACTATAAAAGTTAATTGATCTGGCTGGTTTTTTTCAAGATAGTCTATAATCTCATATTCTCCTTTTACCTTTCCACCCTTTAGTCCTATGCATATATGTGGAGCTACCTTTGTATATCTTTTTATATATTCATATGTAGCTATGTATTCTTCTCTGCTTTTATTAATTTTATATACTTCTTTTATAGTATCCTCATCAAATACAAGGTCAAATGATACATAATCTAAAAAATTGCAGACCAAATCTATATTTTCTTTATTCATAAGTCCTATATGTGAATTTAATTTATAGCCCTTTTGTTTTAAATTTTTTATAGTTTCTATATGACTATCTATAGGAACATCTCCATCTTGGCTGCATCCACCACTTAATAATATACTAGTTATATTTCTCTTTTTTATATCTTTTTCATATTCAGCTATAGGTGTCATGTTTTTTAAATAATGACCATTGCAATGAGCACATCCTAGACTACAGTTTGTATCTGTTATACTCACTGCTAAGGTTTGGGTTGGATATGCAAACTCAATATCATTTCCAAAGTTTTTAACTTTTGTATCATATGCTAAATTAATTTTTCGATTTAAATTCATAGATTTATTCTCCTAATATATTTTTAACTGAAGGAAATTGTTCTATATTTGTATGAGGTAAAAAACAAGCAGATATAAATTCATCCATATATGTAGGATATACGCTTAATTCTACATATGTTAATTGATCTCCTATTTCTTCTAACTTATCTTTCGCATCATTACTTATTAAGGTTAAGTAAGAACCTATAAGAGAGCTATTCCCTATATAGTCAAATTTATCTCTATCTATATCTGGTAATAAACCTATCATAATAGAATTTTCTATATCTAAGCTATTTCCAATACCTCCTGCAATTAAAACTTTATCTATTACACTAAAATCCATGCCCAAGCTTTCTATAAGTATAGATGCCCCTGAATATATAGCCCCTTTTGCTCTTATAAAATTATCTATATCTACTTCATTTACCGATATATCATTTTCTATATTGTACTCTTCCTTAAATGCAAGCACATACTCTCCTATATCATGTTCATTAAATCTTATACGTTTATTTTTTAATTCTTTGTTAATCTTACCTCTTCTATCAACAATTCCGCTTATCATCATTTTACATATAATATCTATTATTCCTGAACCACAAACTCCAACTGGATTGCAATCTCCAATAATTTTCAATTTAGGATTTAAAGTGTTTTTATCTATATCAACTTTCTCTATAGCTCCATTTGAAGCTCTCATACCACAACTTATTCCTCCACCTTCAAATGCGGGCCCTGCTGAGCATGCACAAGTCATCATATAGTCTTTATTTCCAAACACAATCTCTCCATTAGTTCCTAAGTCTATAAACAATACATTTTCTTCACTAGCCCATATTCCAGCAGATAATACCCCTGCTGTTATATCTCCACCAACATAACTAGCTACAGATGGTGCTAGATATACAGTAGCATCTTTATTTATATTTAATCCTATATCATGAGCACTTAAATTTGGAGATTTTACAAATGGAGGTATATAAGGTTCTTGTCTTAAAAAATCCGCATGTACTCCTAAAAATAAGCTACTCATTGTCGTATTCCCTGCAACTACAAAATAGCTTATATACTCTTTATCAATTTCATTTTTATTACATACCTTTTCTATTAGTGGATTTATAGTTTCTTCTACTATTGCATGTTGTAGAAGTTTAATTCCATCCTTTTTAGTTGAATATATTATCCTATTTATTACATCTGCTCCATATTTAATTTGCGCATTTCCTGATGACTCTTTTCCTATAATCTCATTATTTTTTAAATTAACTAAACAAACTACAACTGATGTAGTTCCTATATCAACAGCTATTCCATAAAATTCATCTTCTGTATTTCCAGTATTAATATCTATCAAATAAACAATGTTATTTTTAAGTTCATAAGTTATAGTTACCTTAAAATTATTATCTCTAATTACTAAAGGTATCTTCCTAAGTAAATTCAAACTAAACTCTATATTTTCATATCCAAAATTATTTCTAATATGTCTTTGAATTCTATCTATATCGCTTATATTATCATCTAAATTTGGCTCATCTAACTCTATATATTTTTTAAATATTTTTTTATTGAAATCTAATGAATTGTCCTTTAATATATTGATTGCTTTATCAAATATTTTTTTATCTTTATTATTATCGCTACCTTCAATTTTCATTTCATTCATAGATGTTGAAAGTTTTGAAGGAACTTCTATTTCTATATCTTCAATAACCTTACTTGCACACGAAAGAATATATCCTTGCTTTTTTTCTTCTTCATTTATGTGTATATTCATTTTAGAATCTACTTTACCATTTTTTAGTTTTACTTTACACTTTCCACATACCATACTTCCATTGCAAGGAGCATCGATAAATATATCATTTTCTCTAAGAACATCTAGTAAATTATCCTCTTTGTTACATTCAATCTCTTTTTTATGAGACAATATTTTTACTTTAACCATGCTAATCCCCCTTATTTAAAGTCACTAAGTTACAAAGTTATCCCCTAAATATATATTCTATGTAAACAATCATATTACCTTGATTTTTGTTTTATTTTTATCAAATTTTAAAATCAAAAAAGCTGTTCCAAGATCAATTGATTTTACAATTTCACTTGAAACAGCTTTTTGTTATTCCTCTATACTAGCTTCATATCCATCAGAGTTTATTAAACTATCTAACTCTTCTGGATCTGACATTTTTATTTTTATTATCCATGCATCATAAGCATCTTCATTTATAGCTTCTGGCTCATCTTCTAAATCCTCATTTATTTGTACAACTTCTCCAGATATAGGAGCTATTAAATCAGAAGCAACTTTTGATGATTCCACAACTCCAAAGTCACTACCTTTAGTTAATTCATCTTCTACTTCAGGCATCTCAACAAATAATATTTCACCTAATTGATCTTGAGCATAATCTGTTATTCCTATATAAGCATATTCTCCATCTACTTTTACCCATGTATGCTCTTTACAGTATTTTAAACTTGGTATAACTTTCATTGTTTCACTCCTCAAATTTTATAAGATAATATTACATCACACATTCCATGCTTAAAGCTGGATGACCTTTTTCTTCTAGGTATGCTAATACACCTTCAGAATCTGTAGATATAGTTTCATCACAAATCATATCTGTGAAGTTTTCTATTCCATGTAATTCCATCATTGCAGCATTTAACTTCTCTGCAACATAGTCTTTTAATTCTTTAGGCATCCATACTATTCTAGATGGTCCGCCTTCTGCATAAGCAAATTTCTTAGAAGATATAAATTGTCTTCCGTGACCCATAAATCCTGGAGTTTGAACTCCTCCACCTGTCATTGAAGCAAGTTCTCCAAATGTCATACCAACAGGAGTCATTCCTGCAAATTCTCTATTTACTATAACAAATCCGTTAGCTTCTGGCATTATACCACATATACATTCAAAACATCCACATGAAGTCATTGGATCTTCTAATATAGAGTATAATGTAACACTTTCAACCGCACCTTGAGATATAGCACTTACTTCATCATTTACTGATTGCCATACACCTTTTAAGTCATCTAAGCATTCACCTTTTATTATAGGTTGGCATGGTCCTGTTTTATCAAGCTCTTTTGTTGCTTTTGCATCTAGCCAACTAACAGCTCCACAAAGACCTAGCCTTTCAGGTGTTACAACACAAACATGTGCAGGTGCAAATGACTGACATAAATTACAAGTATAGAATTCATCAACACTTTCATCTACTAAAGAAGCTAATCTTTCATCTCTAGCAGTATATCTAGGAGTTGCATACTCTGATTTTAATTTAGCTACTTCTTCTGCATCTGTTATTAAAGTAACTTGACACTTATCAACTACTGATTCAAACTCATCTAGCATCTTAGCATATATAACTTCTCCTATATGGTTTAATCTGAATCCTTTTTCAACAGCATCTTTAGAGATTCTTACCCAAGTTATATCTCTTTGCCCAACATGCATTACACCTTCTATATAGTTTAAGAAGTAGTGTAATCTTCTTTCTAAAACTGGTTCAAAGTCTTCTTGCATATTCTTACCAGCTATATCAACTATAACTGCAAGAGGCAATCTTACAACTCCATTTACAGCTTCAACTTGATCTATATCACTACCTATAATTTCTATCTTGTGATCCTCAACTTCAGATAGCTCTTTCTTTCTAACTAACTCCCAAGCTTCTGTTCTGTTTCCACCAAATTCAGCAAGCATATCATTTTTTCTTATTCTTTCACCTTCAAATGCTGCTGCAAAAGAAACTGGTATTGGTATTTCAGTTATTTTTATTTTTATTCCTCTAGCTTCTAGAGATGTTGCTACAAACTTATCGTAATCTTTTTGAGTTAATAAGTTCATTGGAACTTCTAACACATCTTGATCTGTTATAACTGGGAACCCTAAAGCTATTGCTCCTGCTCCACAAGACACAACTAAATCAGTCAATGGTCCAAATGCATTTACAAATGCTGGAACTCTCTTAGCTGTATATTCTAGTAATCCAGTTAAATCTCCAGGAGCTAATCCTCCAAATATTAGTGCTGCTCTTATAGCAACTGACACAACATGTATTACGCTTGTTACATCATATCCTAGAGGTATAACTCTAAGCTCTAGACCCATTTTCACTCCAGCCTCAATAGCCTGATCTATAACTTTACCAACTAAGAATGTCAATAATCCTTTAGATTGATAGTCTTTTATTATCTTAGCTGCAGTTTCTGCATCTGGACATTCTCCAAGTACAACCGCAACCCCTGGTATATCTCCTGTAACTAATGGTACTCCAAGAGATCTTATTATAGGGTCTGTTATATGCCCTGCACATGGCTCACTATATGGAGCATCACTCATTGAGTATTTTATAGCTTCTATTACTTCTGCTGCTAAAGCTGTTGCTAATCCTGAATTAAATACATGTTCTAATAAATGAGTTTTATTTATTAAACTTTCAATAATTTCTAGTGCAGCTTCTAAATCTCCTAAATTATTAATTTTCTTTCCTGTTGCAGCATATATGCAAGGAAGCGAATATGCCGTATCTGGGAATTCAACTTTATGGTCTTTACCATGTTTTTCTATAGCTTCATTAAGCAATCCTTTTGCAGCTTCTAATGCCTGCTCGGATCCATTAAAAACAGTACTGTACAAATTTTTCACTCTATTTCCCCCTTTTATATCTATACTATATATAAAATAAATACTTACTATACGTTATATGCAAATCCACCTTCATTTAATTCTAAATATGAGTCTGCATAAAGACTAGAATTTCTTATTATGTCACAAGATTTTATAGTTCTCATTAATTCTTCATCACATGGGTTTACTATAGCAGAGCTAAATCCATTTGCCATAGCCATAGCTGCGAATGCACTATCTAATATAGGTCTTACATGTTTAGGACATCCATTTGAAACATTTGATAACCCTCCAGTTGTTAAAAGTCCCATTTCAGTCATCATTTTTATAGCTTCTAAAACTTCCATTTGTTTGTCTTGCATTCCTTTTATAACTAAGCATAGTGGATCAAATAACATATCTTCTGGTTCTAGTCCTGCCATTAATCCTCTTTCTAATAATTCTTGGCAGTATGCCATACGCTCATCATTATCTCTAGGTATACCTTCTTTAGCACATAAAGCTATAACTTTAGCTTGGTATTCTCCTGCTAAATCTATTAACTCTATTCTTCCACCCGCATCAGCTGAATTTATTATAGGTTTACCATTCTCTCTGTTATAAACTTTAAGTCCGGCTTCTATAGCGTTTCTATTTGCAGTATCTAAAGCTAATGGTACATTGTTAAATTCTGATTGAAGTAGTTGAACACCCCAAGTCATTATATCTGCTCCATCTCTTTCAGCTGGCCCTATGTTGAAGTCTATGTAATGAGCTCCAGCGTCTAATTGTTCTTTAGCTCTTTTTAGTATTGGAGCTGGGTCTCTCTCTTCTAAAGCTTTTCTTATTGATGGCGATATACAGTGTATTCTTTCTCCTATTATCATAAATTTTTCCATGTGATTTGTTCCCCCTATTAAATATAGTTTATTGAATTTAAGCCATAGCAGTTTCTTTATTGGCTTTATATTCTCTTAAGAATTTTGGTAATTCCATTGATTCCTCTGTTCCAATTACTACATTCCATCCTGGTAAATTATCTTCTATATCTCCTTTTAATACTGCTACTTTACCCGGTATTATTAAATCTCTATTCTTAGTTTTTTCAGCTACTCCTATTTCTTTTATAAAGTTAGCTATAGAACTTCCTCCAAACTTACCTGCCGCCCATGCAGTTAAAACTGAATATCCTCCTGCATCTGGTATTGCTAACCAGACAGGTACTTTAGATCTTTCTATCTCTCCTGCGATTATGAAGTAAGTTAGTGCAAAGTCAACTGTAACTAAAACTGGTGAATTTTCATCTGGATTATTTATAGGATATAATTTAGTTTCTACTCTCATTGGTCTTTGTGGATCTGTGTATATATTTTGTCTAAGTGCAAATAAAGGTAAAGCTTTTGCATAATTTATATCATCTAATACTATTATAGATCCATATTTAACCGTGAATATTGAAGATATAGCAACTTCCATGTTAGGATCATTTTTAGCTAATTTATTTGCAAATACTAATGATGGGTATCCAAATGTTCTATCTTGTTCTTTTAAAGATATTCTTCTTATTTGAACTACATTTGTAAATGTGTCTTTCATTGTTTCTCCAGTTGCATCTAATAACAGTTCTTTATACCCTAAAGCTTGTATAGCTTCTGTTGTAGAATATAATTCTTCTAAATTAGATGCATTTACACCTAATACTAACTTATCATTTTTAACTACTTCAACCATCTCTTTGTAGTTATCTTTATTTGCTCCATAAACTACTGGGTTTTCACCTTTTAATAATTCTATAGCTTCCTTAGCTACTTGAGCATCTTCACATATTATCATGTATGCTAAAGCTAAATTACTTTGTTTAACTTTATTTATTAAATTTAAATATGATTCTTTATTTGAAGTGTATCTTAAAGCCGCTATCTCTACTTTCATTTCTTCGCCTATTCTTATGTAGTTTACAGCTTTTATATTTTCTAATTTAGAATTCATTTCATCTTCTGGCATGCAGTCACAAAATTCTACCGCAAATCTATTTTTATTTAAGAAAGTTTTTTCATGTCTAAATAATACAGTTTCTCCACCTAAGTCATATTGAGCTTCTCCTGCTCCAATTTTTAAACTTTTCATAAGTGGAGCAGTAGCTTCTGATAATTTATCTAAAGCTTCCTGAGCCATATGAGGGCATTTTCCTATTTCACACGCCCCTGATGCAACCTTCATACAAAACGCCATACAAGTTGGAAAACCACAATCCTTACAATTTTTCTTTGGTGTTAATTTAAATATATCTAAAGCTTTTAAAGCCATATTATTCTCCCCCTAACCTTTTAACTTATTATGCTAATTCGCTAATTAAAGTTTTTATAGTTTCTACAGATTTTGGATGACGAAGCACTACTGCATTTGATCCTCCAGCTAAAGCACTTGATGCTGTTGAAATTTCCATAGATATTCCTCTTGCTTCTGGGCAACCCCATGCTGGTTCATCTTCTATACTTGCAACAGACTCTTTTACATTCCAACTTTCAAAGCAAACCGGTGTTATTATTGGCATTTGTAATGTTTTATCATTTTGACCAAGTGCCGCAAGTCTAATTCTATCCATTGTAGATGCAACATATTCATATCCATATCCAGCTGCTGAACATCCAACGTTCATAACTATATTTTCTTGCTTAACCCCTAATTGAGTTAGTAAAACATTTAATTGTTTAGCTAAGTTTATATCAACTGAAGATTCAGCTCCTACTTTATGACCATAAGCCATTCCAGCTGCAGCCCCTACTCCTTTATAGTTTTCTTCTGTAGCTGACATAAATAAGCAATTATATCCATCTACAGCTTGAGCTACTTTTTCAAATACCTTTGCATCTTTTTCATGATTTCCACATCCTGCTATTACGATTGGCAATGATACATTTTCTAAAACTTTCTTAGCAACTTCTGCACATTCTTCAGGAGTTTTATCTAATCCATTAGGATCTGCACCCTCTAATCTTAAGCATATAAAATCAGGTTCTATTTTTTCTTCTATATACTTAGCCCATTTAACACTATCATTAGCTACATCTTCATATAAGTTTTTAATTTCACTAGTCCAGTTTTCTGGATATACATCTAGCATTTCTACACCAATTTTTTGTGTATTTGCTTGATCTCCATCAAAGTTATAAAAAGGAAGTATATTTTCTCCTCCTATTTTTATAGCTCTTTCCCCTGAACCTATTTCAACCTCTGATATTTTCCCAGAGTATTTTTGAACAGACATCTTAAATGCCATATTTTTTTCCCCCTTAGTCTAATTTAATTCTAATTTAGATATAATATCTTTAATAGCGATTTTTGACTTAGCATCTTCAGGTAAATTTATTAAAGGTATACCTGAAGAATCATATTCATATATCATATCATCTAAAGGTACAACACCTAAAAGATCTAATTTATGTTTCTCTATTTCCTCTTTTACACCATCATTTAAAATTCCATTTGGAACCTTATTTACTACTAACTGCATATCTCCTACATTTAAGTTTAACTCTCTAGCTAAATCTCTTATTCTTGCAACTGCTTGAATACTACGTCTTGAACAGTCACTAACTAAAAGTAATTTATCTATATGTTTAGTAGTTTTTCTACTTAAATGTTCCATACCAGCTTCATTATCTATAACTAGGTAATCGTAACTATCTGAAAGTTTATCTGTTTGCTCTCTTAAAATTCCATTTACATAACAATAGCAACCTTCGCCTTCAGACCTTCCCATAACTATCAAATCATATCCTGGTCCTTCTGCTACAGAAGTGTTCAGTCTATATTGTAAGTATTGAGCTTTAGTCATGCCTCCTGGAAATGCATTACCTTGTTTTTCTCTTTGGTTTATTTCTTCTCTTATTTGACCTAATGTTACATCTATATCTAATCCTAGTACTTCATTTATATTAGCATTTGCATCTGCATCAACTACTAATATTGGCCCCTTATTTTCTTTTACTAAGCAGTTTATTAGAAGACCTGTAAGACTCGTCTTTCCAGTTCCCCCTTTACCTGCTACTGCAATATTAAATCCCATAAGATTTCCCCCTTTGTTTGTCTAAATAGAACTTATTTATTCTACTTATGCTTTTGCTAATTTAGGAACTGCATGCACACATTCACCATGAACATCATGAAGTGCTTCCATTATTCCTTCTGATAATGTAGGATGTGCATGTATAACATCCCCTACTTCTTCAACTGTTAATCCTAAGTGAACTGCTAAAGATAGTTCTGTTAATAAATCAGTTGCATGAGGTCCTACTATAGACGCTCCTATTATTTTGTCATTTTCATCTGCTAATATTTTAATGAAACCTTGGAAATGTCCTATTGCCTGAGCTTTTCCTAGTGCTCTAAAATCGAATTGTCCTGTATTATACTCTATACCATTTTCTTGAAGCTCTTTTTCAGTTTTCCCTACTCCTGCAACTTCTGGTTCAGTATATACACATCTTGGAACTGCTGCATAATTTACAGTCTTTGAATTGCCACAAACAGCATTTTGTGCTGCTACTAATCCTTCCTTTGATGCTACATGCGCTAAAAATGGTGTGTTTATTATATCACCAATTGCATATATACCTTTAACATTAGTTTCTAAATTTTCATTCACTATAACCTTGCCTCTCTCTAGTTGTATTCCTATATCTTCTATTCCCGAATTATCAAGATAAGGTTTTCTTCCTATAGATAGTAAGGCTTTTTCAGCTTTAACTTCTTTACCATTAGACAGAGTTGCTACGACCTCATCGTCAACTATTTCACATTTTTCGATCTTAACCCCTGTCATCACCTTAATTTTATCTTTTTTAAATTGCCTTTGCAACTGTTTAGCAACATCTTTATCTTCAAGTGGAAGTAATTGATCAAACATTTCTACAATAGTTACTTCCGTCCCTAAAGCTCTAAAAAATTGACCAAATTCACACCCTATAACTCCTCCGCCAACGATTAGCAATGACTTAGGAACATCCTTTAGATTTAACGCTTCATCACTAGTTATAATCTTATCTCCATCATAAGGAAACATCGGTAGTATAACTGGCTGAGATCCATTTGCAAGTATTATTTTATCAGCCTCTACTAATTCTTTACTTCCATCTTCTTTATTAACTTCTATTTTATTTGTATCTACTAATTTTCCAAATCCATTAACTAGTTTAATTCCTCTTTTTTCAAATAAAAATTCTATTCCGCTAATTAATTGACTTACTACTTTATTTTTTCTATTCATTATGTCATCAAAGTTGGCTTCTACTTCTCCATTTATATGTATTCCAAAATCTTTAGCTTCTTTTATAGATGATATCAATGATGATGATGCTAATAATGCTTTTGTCGGTATACATCCTACGTTTAAGCAAGTTCCTCCAACTTTTCTTTTTTCTATAACTGTAACTTCAGCCCCAAGCATAGCAGCTTTTATAGCAGCTACATAACCACCTGGTCCTCCTCCGATTACTGCTACTTTCATTTCTCAATCCCCCTATGAAATTTATAATTTTGCTGCGTCTAAAATTGCCGGAACATTTTCTTCTGCTCCAATTGCCATTATATGCACTCCATCACATAAATCTTCATCTCTTAATTGTTGAATTAATTCTCCTGCTATTTTTATTCCTTCACTTGCCCAGTTTTCTTTTCCTACCGATCTTAATCTGTCTATAAGCTCATCTGGAACATATATACCTGGAACATTTTCATTCATAAACTTAGCCATTCCTGGAGATTTTAATGGAATTATACCTGCCAAAATCTTAGTATTCATTTCCTTTGTATGCTCTTTAAATTCTCTCATTGTATCTATATCATATACAGCTTGAGTTTGAAAAAACTTAGCTCCTGCATTTATTTTCTTCTTCATTTTTAATAATTGTATTTCAATAGGTGTGTATCGAGGTGTCACGGATGCTCCCAAATAAAATTCTGGTGATCCTTTTAATTGATTGCCTACCATATCTGTTCCTTGCGAAAGTTTCTGTGCCGTTTGTAAAATTCCAACACAATCTAAGTCAAATACAGGTTTAGCTTGAGGATGATCTCCTACTATGGTGTGGTCGCCTGTTAATGCTAGCATGTTTTCTATTCCAAACACACCAGCTGATAATAATTCTCCTTGAATTGCAATTCTATTTCTATCTCTTCCAGTTACTTGTAGAACTGGTTCTAATCCTTCATCTTTCAACAATTTACATGTAGTAAGTGAAGTTGTTCTCATTACTGCAGATTGAAAATCTGTTACATTAACAGCATGTACTCTTCCTTTAACAGCTTTTGCACACTCTACTAAGTGTGATAAGTCTATTCCCTTTGGAGGAGCCATCTCAGCAGTTATTGCAAACTTACCGCTTTCTAAAGCTTCTCTTAATAAGCTCATTGTTTATCCCCCTTCAACCTTTTAAAAAACTATTTAAGCATTTGCCATAGCTTCTTTTTTCTTTAAACTTAAGCTACGTGGGTTACACGCTTTTGAATAATCTTTTGGTTCTTTTACCTCTAATAGGTTATCCAGTTGATTTATTGCTTTTAATCTATTGTATATAAGAACCCAAGCACAATCATTTTCAGGATTTACTTCGCATTTTCCATCTCGTGCTCCACCGCAAGCTCCATTTAATAATCCTTTAGCACACATAGTAACCGGGCATATTCCTCCAGTCCATGCAAGTTCACAAGAACCACATGCTTTACATGCTTCCTCAAACTCTCCAACTCTTTTAACTTCACCTATAAATAAAGTGTCATTTGCTGGATATACTGGTTTATCTTTTATATTTTTAACCACTGTTTGAGTTCCATCTCCACATGCTAAGGACAATATAGCATCAGCTTCTTTTATCTCAGATTTCAACTCTTTCAAGTCTTTCTTTGATTTTAAAAGATTACATGCAGGGTCTAATACTTTATATCCTAAAACTTCTTTTCCTTCAGCCTCTAATAAGTCTTTCATCTTTAAAATTTCTGTCTCTCCACCACTTTTACAAGTAGATGCACATAGATTACATCCTACTAAAACTAATTTTTTAGCATCTTTGACATAACCTAAAATCTCTTCAAATGGCTTATTTTCAGAAATTATCATCTCTATTCCCCCTTGAAAATCCCCATTTATTTTTTGTTTTGTAACTTACAAGCTTTAACGATATTAGTAGCTAATATAGAAGTTGTTACAGCTCCTACTCCTCCTGGTACTGGTGTTATCATAGAAACTTTATCTAATACATCTTCCATATCAACATCTCCACATAAATTACCTTGATCGTCTACATTTACACCTACATCTATTACTATTGCTCCATCTTTTACATAGTCCTTTTTAACCATCTTAGCTCTTCCGACTGCAGCTACTAATATATCAGCTTGAGATGCTATTTCTGGTAAATTCCTAGTTTTAGAATGGCATATGTTTACAGTTGCATTCTCGTTTAATAAAAGCATTGATAGTGGCTTTCCAACTACCATAGATCTTCCTAAAACAACAATGTTTGCACCAGTTAAATTTATACCATAATGTTTTAATATTTCTATAACTGCCGTTGGTGTACATGGTGGATATCCAGTTTTGTCATTTTCTACTATTTTAGCTGTGTTTATAGGATTAAAACAGTCTATATCTTTTTTAGGACTTATCTCATATTTTATTTCATCCTCACTTAAATGCTTTGGAAGTGGTCTAAATGTTAAAATCCCATTAACTTTATCATCTTCATTCAATTTATGTATAGCCTTTATAAATTCATCTTGGCTTATATTCTCATCTAATTCTACTATTTCTGTTTCAATTCCTATGTTTTGGCATCTTTTAAGTGCTCCTCTTTCATAGGCTAAATCATCAGGTCTTTCACCTACTCTAACTATCGCTAACTTAGGGTTTATACCCATTTCATTTAAATTTTCAACTTCTTTTTTTAAATCTTCAGTTATCTTATCTGCCACAGGCTTACCTTTTATTATCTGTGATTTTACATTAGTTTCGTTCATATTTTTGTTGCCCCCTATATCTTATTTCATAAAAATTTCAAATTAAAAATACATAAAGTTTATTTGTTTAAAGCTAATTCAACCTTTTTATAAACTTCATCACAAATTCTAACTCCATCTTCAACAAGTTTATTGACTTCATTTCTTACAGTCTCAACATATTGTCCATCTTTTATAGAATTTATATTTATAAAAACATTTAATTGTCCACTAAGAATTGCAGCTCTTAGACATTGTACTCCAACACCAACATCACTTATTGCTAGCCTTGATCCTTTGTCTACCAAATCTTCGTGTAGTTTTATAGCTTCATAACATACCTTTACTATTTTTATTGGTACTTCACATGCTGTCTTAAGGGCACTTTCCATAGTGTCATTTTTTACCTTTTTCTCTTCTTCTGTAGAACTAGGTAACCCGTAAGCTTTTGATAAAGGAAGAAAACACTCTGCATCTTCATCTATCATATCTAGTAATTCTTTTTCTAAAATTCTAGCTTTTTCTAATATACATTTTACACTTTCTTCATATTCAGCATATTTTTTCTTTCCTATAGTTAAATTGCATACCATACTACCTAATGCAATACCTATAGATCCAGTTAAAGCTGCTGCTCCACCTCCACCTGGAACTGCTGATTTTGAAGCTAGTACATCTACAAACTCTATACAACTTTTTTGTGCTATCTTCATACTTATCTCCCTATAAAAATTAATTTATTAAAAAATTATACTAGGTAGCTAAATAAGAAATATAGTTTCTGCCGTAGCACTTTAAAGTATATCTTTTCAGTGCTTTATTCGTAGGAATTAACTATATTTCCTACAAGCCCCTTCATAAATTTTAAGTTAATCAGAAGTATTTCATATAGTAGGGAAGTAGTAAATATAGTTTTTTTGTATAAAAATCAACTATATTCACTACACCTATCTACCTAGAATAATCCTGATATTACTCCATTTTCATCAACATCTATTCTTTCTGCTGCTGGAACTTTTGGAAGTCCTGGCATCTTCATTATTTCACCAGTAAGAGCAACTATAAATCCAGCACCTGCAGATACTGTTAATTGTCTAACTGTTATTCTAAATCCAGTAGGTCTTCCTAATTTTGTTTGATCATCTGTTAAAGAATATTGAGTTTTAGCCATGCATATTGGTAATTTACTAAAACCTAGCTTTTCTAAATTTGCTATCTCTTTTTCTGCTGCTGGCGCAAAGTCTACTCCATCAGCTCCATATATTTTAGTAGCTATTGCTTCTATTTTTTCTTTTATAGATAAATCATCTTCATAACAGAATTTAAAGTTATTTTCTTCTTCATCTAATAATCTTAAAACTTCTTTAGCTACCTCAATTCCACCTTCTCCACCTTTTGCCCAAACTTCAGAAAGTGCAACATTAACACCTAACTCTTTACACTTATCTTCTACTAATTTAAGCTCTGCTTCAGTATCAAGTGGGAATCTATTTATAGCTACAACTGCAGGCAGACCATAAACTTTTGTTATATTCTCAACATGTTTTAATAAGTTTGGTAAACCTGCTTCTAAAGCTTCTAAGTTTTCTTCATTTAATTTATCTTTTGCTACACCGCCATTGTATTTCAATGCTCTAACTGTAGCAACTATTATAACTGCATCTGGTTTTAAGTCTGCCATTCTACATTTTATATCTAAGAATTTTTCAGCTCCTAAATCAGCTCCAAATCCAGCCTCTGTTACAACATAATCTGCAAAATGCATAGCCATTTTAGTTGCTATTACAGAGTTACATCCATGAGCTATATTTGCAAATGGACCTCCATGAACAAATGAAGGAGTTCCTTCTAATGTTTGAACTAAATTTGGTTTTAATGCATCTTTTAGTAATGCTGCCATTGCACCATTTGCATTTAATTGTCTAGCTGTCACTGGCTCATTATTGTATGTGTATCCAACTATAATATTTCCTAATCTTTCTTTTAAATCTATTATGTCATTTGCTAAACAAAATGCTGCCATTATTTCAGATGCAACAGTTATATCAAATCCATCTTCTCTAGGAACACCATGTGCTTTTCCACCTAATCCATCAGTTATATTTCTTAACTGTCTATCATTCATATCAACACATCTTCTCCAAGTTATTCTTCTTGGATCTATACCTAGAATATTTCCTTGATGTATATGGTTATCTAACATAGCCGCTAATAGATTATTTGCAGCTCCTATCGCGTGGAAATCTCCAGTAAAGTGTAGATTTATATCTTCCATAGGTATAACTTGAGCATACC
The DNA here is from genome assembly GCF_032465715.1 of Paraclostridium sp. MRS3W1. Taxonomy (NCBI): domain Bacteria; kingdom Bacillati; phylum Bacillota; class Clostridia; order Peptostreptococcales; family Peptostreptococcaceae; genus Paraclostridium; species Paraclostridium sp. MRS3W1. The sequence continues at coordinate 19,553 of NZ_JAWDJM010000121.1, forward strand.
CACCCCCAGCAGCTCCACCTTTAACTCCAAACACTGGACCTAAAGAAGGTTCTCTTAAAGCAACTAAAACATTTTTATCTAATTTAGCAAATGCGTCTGCTACTCCTATAGTAGTTGTAGTTTTTCCTTCTCCAGCTGGAGTAGGGTTTATAGCAGTAGTTAATATTAACTTAGATTTTTTACTTTTGCTATCTTTCTTTAATAAGTTATAATCAACCTTTGCTTTGTATTTTCCATAAAGCTCTACTTCATCATCAGTTAAACCTAATTTTTTAGCTATTTCCCTTATATCTTGAGGTTTTGCCTCTTGAGCAATTTCTATATCTGACTTAAATCCCATAACTAAATCTCCTCTCACTTTACTTCATTATATTTATTATACTAATATCTTAAGAATTCGTCATTAATCTATTTTTTATTTTGACGATTTGATCTTTAGTATCTAAGCTAACATCGTATGGAGATTTGCTTGCTCTATCAGAGTCTATAACATCTTGATTGTAGTAAATAAAGCCTAGCAATTCGCCATCCTGTAAATTACTAGTCACAAAGTCTTCATCTGACTTATTTCTAATTTTATTCCCTACTACAAAAACTTTTTTTACACCTATATCGTTACCTAGTTTTTTTACTTTTCTATAAGTTTGTAAACTTCTTTCTCCTGGTTCAACAACAACTATAAAGGCATCCACTCCTTGTGCTGTTCCTCTTCCTAAATGTTCTATGCCCGCTTCCATATCCATTATTACTACATCTTTATTTTGTAGTATCAAATGAGAACATAATCTTTTTAATAAAACATGTTCTGGACATACACATCCCGATCCTCCAGAATCAACAGTTCCTAAAGTAAGTAACCTTACATTGTTGTATTCCTTACAGTATAAGTCTGGAATATCATCTACTTTAGGATTCATTTTAAACATTTTTCCAAAGCTTTGAGCTTCAGCTCCTGTTCTTTCAGAAACTAATTTTTTCATTTCTGAAATAGGAGTTATCGATTCTGAAATTTCAGTTGGAAAACCTAATGCTAAACCTAAGTTTGCATCTGGATCTGCATCAACTGCTACAACTCTATATCCTTCATCAGCAAATGTTCTTGATAACATTGAAGAAAAAGTTGTTTTTCCTACTCCACCTTTACCTGTTATTGCTATTTTCATATCTCTCTCCCTCTGTCATTAGTTTATTTTTTATTTTTTAAGCTTCTGCTGTAACTTTTTTATTATTTTTCTCGTATACTACCTCTTCAAAATGAGGACGTTTAGATTCTATATTGTTTACTATTGCACTTGCTAACTCTTGTGGGTTTTCATGTACTGCAAACTTAGCTCCTACATGCTCAGTAATTGTATTAGTTAATTTTTCTACCATATTAGCAGAACCACCAACAGGAGGCATAACACCTAAGAATGTATCTATTCCTGAAGATACAACGTAGCATGCTATTGCAACAGCTTTTTCTGACATCCACTCTGGTGCAACCCCAGCTACTGGAAGATCATTCATATCTAAATCTAAATAGCTAGCACAAGCTGCTACAACTTCTAATATACGACTTATATCAACACATGAACCCATGTGAAGTACTGGCGGTATATCTGCTAATTCACAAACTGTAGCTAATCCTTTACCTGCTAATTTTCTAGCATCTTTGCTTAATAATCCATGTTTAGCTGCTGCTTGAGCTGCACATCCTGTTGCAACTACTATTATGTCATTTTTTATTAATTCCTTCATTACAGTTATGTGACCTTCATCACCTACTGTTTTAGGGTTATTACATCCTACTATACCAACTGCTCCTCTTAAAACTCCAGATTTTAGACAGTCTACTAATGGTTTTATAGTTCCTGGTTCATCTATTTGTGAGTTCACAACTCTATCTAATTGAGATAATATAGCTTCTATACTATATCCAACCGTTGCGAACGATTTCCCCTCTGGTATAAATACTTTTTCTGCTTTTCTATTTTTATAGTTTAATATAGCTTCTTTTACTATACCTTTTGCTGATTCTAATGCTTCTTCTTCGTTGAATTCTATGTGAGTTGCTCCTGTGATTTTTGCTTTTGGTGATGTTGTTATGAATTTAGTGTGATAGCAATCTGATAATGATGCTAGTGCTGGGAATATACATTGAACGTCTACTATAACAGCTTCAACTGCTCCAGTTAAAATTGCCAATTCTTGTTGATGGAAGTTTCCAGCCATCTTAACTCCATGTCTCATAGTAACCTCATTAGCTGTACAGCACATTCCTGCTAAGTTAATACCTTCAGCTCCAACCTCTTTTGCTAAAGCTATCATTTCTGGATCTTCTGCAGCTAATACTACCATCTCTGATAGTGAAGGTTCATGACCATGTAATATTATATTTACTTTATTATTTTCTAATACTCCTAAGTTTGCTTCTGTTTCTCTTGGTATAGGTGTTCCAAATAAGATATCACTAAAACGTGTTCCTATCATAGATCCACCCCAACCATCTGCTAAAGATGTTCTCATACTCATATGTATTAAACTATCTAAGTCTGATGTACAGCCTATATGTGTAGAGTGCATTATTGTTACAATCTCTCTATCTATAGCTCTTGGTTTAATTTTATATTTTTCCCAAACTTCTTGTCTTTGTTTAGGTGCTCTTTCTAAGAATCTTAATGTTCCATGAGGTTTACCAAATTCCATTAAAGCTACATCTGCTACCTCATGAGCTATATCATATATATCTCTATCTTCTGTAGCAACTCCCCATTCTGTCGCTAAATCTAATAGTTTTTTTTCATCTCTTATTTTATAATTTCCATCTGGACTAGCAAGTGCCATTGTGTGTGCTATATCTCTTGCATGGTCAGAGTGAGCTGCTGCCCCTCCAGCTACCATTCTTGCAAAGTTTCTTCCAACTATAGTGTCTGCATCTGCTCCACATATACCTCTTGGTGTTTTTGGAGTTATTCTACAAGGTCCCATTGCACATATTCTACAACAATTTCCTTGTAATCCAAATCCACAGGCAGCTTTCATAGCAGCCTTTCTATCAAACGCTGTTTCTACTCCATCTTTTTTAGCCTTCTCTAACATAAGCTGAGTATTTAAATCAATTGACCATATTTTTTCACTCATATATCTATCCCCTTTTTATAAATTTAATTAAGAGAAGTATTTTGTTTTGTATAAGCTACATTCATTGCCGCATTTTATATTTATTAATTACCTAAATTATAGCAATTATATGGCATACTTTCACTATAATTTAGGCAATTTTTTAACAAAATTTACATATTATCTAGCTTTCATAGCTATTAATGCTCCATATGCTATAGAGTATAGCTTTGATTCATGGCTGTCAGCCCTTGAAACAAGTACAATTGGGCTTTTAGCCCCCATTATAACTCCTGCAGATTTTGCATTCGAAAAATACGATAACGATTTCCCTATTCCGTTTCCAACTTCTATTGTAGGTACTAAGATTACATCTACATCCCCTGAAATTTTACTTTTAAAACCTTTTACTTTAGATGCCTCTTTTGATACAGCTAGATCAAATGCCAAGGGCCCTTCTAGGGTAACATTTGATCCAAAGATTCCAGCTTCACTTGCATCTTGCAACTTTTTAGCATCTATAGTTGCCTGCATCTTTTCATTTACTTTTTCCTTAGCAGCTAATGCTGCAATTTTTATATTATCAATATTAAGAGACTCACAAGCTTTTATTGCATTTAAAACTATTTTTTCTTTTTGCTCATAATTAGGACTTATGTTCATACCCCCGTCAGTTAGTATTAACAATTTGTGATAATTTGGTACTTCATATATCATTACATGACTTAGTAAACTATCAGTTCTTAGTCCATACTCTTTATTTAAAACCTGTTTTAATAGTATGGATGTATCTAATAATCCTTTCATTAAAAAATCTGCTTTTTTGCTACTTACTAATTTAACTGCAATTTCTGCGCACTCTTCGTAGCTTTCAGCTTCAATCATTTCAGTTTTTTCCAAATTTAAACCTAGATCTTTAGCTATTAACTTTATCTTTTCTAAATTTCCTATTAAAATCGGATCTATTATATTCATATTCATTGCATCCAAAACAGCATGTAAAACTTCTTCATCTTGGGCTGCTGCTACTGCTAATTTAACTTTTTTGTTTACCTTTAATTCCTTTATTATGTCTTCTAAGCTGTTGATCATTGTAACTCCTCCTTATATCTTTACTTTTGCCCTATTCTAAATATGTGTATAAATTTTTTAAGCTACAATTAATCTATTTGACATAGCTTTATTTACTCCTTTTAATAATAAAAAAAAGCTATAAAGATTTAATCTTTATAGCTTTTTTTATTATATTATCTAAAGTTATTTAACTCTCTTAAACAAGCAAGTGTAACTTCGTCTTGTGGATCTATTTCATATGCTCTTTCTATATAGTAAGTAGCATTATCTAAATCTCCATCATTTAGATATGCCATACCTAAATTGCAAAGTATTTCGGGATCTTCTTTCTTTAATTTTGCTGCCTTTTCAAAGTATTCTATAGCACCTTTCATATTATAACTAGATGCTTCGCAAAGCCCTAATTCAACTAAAGTATCTACTTGATTTGGTCTTATTATAAGTATTTTTTCAAAATATTTCTTAGCTTGTCCTACATCATTCATATTTCTATAAGCTAATCCTATCATAAATAATAAGTTCCACCAATCACCATGCTCATCAGCTAATGGTAATAATTTTTCTAAGGCCTCTTCATTTTTACCTTGGAATACTAAATTATACCCTTCTTCGTACTGAACTTTAAAATCCATTTTCCCGAAAATTTCTTGTATCTCAGCCATAAAGTCTTCAGGCAACCCTAATTTTATAGCTTCTTCCCAAGTAACCTTAGTTTTTATATATTGATTTTGGTTGTAATAATGATAACCTAAATGATAATGAGCAAGTGCAAATGATTCATCTAAATCTCTAACTTTCTCTAAAGCTTCTATTGCATCTAATAGAAATGCTTCCATCGGCTTCTCATCGCCATTTTTTTGATGCTGCTTAGCTAACTCTTGGCATACTATTGCATAATGGTACAGTGAATTAATATCATCTGGATATAAAGCTACACTACACTTTAGATATATTAGAGAATCTGTATAATCTCCAACTTCAAAGTACTTTCTAGACATATAACCCATATATGCTTTTAAATCTAGATCTAAATTCTCTTCAATAGCTTTAAGAAACTTTTTATATTCATCATTGTATTTAAAATTGCTATCAATTCCCATTATGTATATCATTGCATCTGCAATAGACATAGAACTTAACCCATCTTGAGCTGTGTTAGTTTTTATTCCTTTAACTAATACATCATTTTTTATAGGCACATCTAACCCCTCTTTCGGGAATGTGTACCCTTTTAAATTAAAATCTGCTCCATTTTTAATTTTTAAAAATGCTAATTCTTCAGCTTTTTTTAATATATATTTTTCAACTCTAAACTTCATATTTACCTCCTATATCTCTACTGTGTATGATTTAGATTTCTCAAACACCTTTTTATCATCATAAACAAATAACACTATACTATCTTTTTTATCTAAGTCAGCCTTTATGTTTTCTTTTAATTTTAATATATCATACTTAAAAGGCTCAAAATGTACATGCTTTATTATTTGCTTAGCAGGAGTATTTTCAAATCTAGGTATATATTTTAATATATTTTCTTCGTTTTGTAAAAATAAATGACATCTATTTTTAAAATCTTCAACTTCTATCTTACTCATAAACCCTGGTACGTTCGATGTTTTTCCTAAAGATATATAGTCATATTTTATAATTTCAGTAAATAGTTCTATATTCTTATTGATTTTTTCAGTGTAAAAATCTAATAGTATTTTGTATAATTGATTTTTACCTTGAGACATATTAAAGTATCCATTTTTATCAAAGTAAGTTGCAAAATCTTCAAAGAATTTAAATGGACTTTCTTTGTAGTAATTATGAATTATATATCTCATCGAAAGAACAAAGTTCTTTGAGTTAAAATATCTTTCCAGTATTTCTTCTATATCTTTTAACTTTAAAATCTCATTATATGTTATATATTTGTTATATAAAACTTCATAAGGTGGATAATCTTTATATCTAAATTCATGTTCATCTGCATTGTTTCTTATTCCCGTTCCTTTTATCATCTTTAAAAAACCTAATTGCAGATGCTCTATACCTAAGTTAAAAACATCATTAAATGAGTTTTCAAAACTATTATAATCCTCATACGGTAAGCCAGCTATTAAATCTAAGTGCTGGTGTATATTTCTATATGAAGCTATTTTTTGAACCACGTATGAAAGTTTACTGAAGTCATCTCTTCTTCCTACCGCTTCTAATACTTTTTCATTTGTAGTTTGTACTCCAATCTCAAATTGGAATAGACCTTCTTTACATTCCTTTAAAAACTCTAGCATGTCTTCAGTTAATAAATGAGCTGTAACTTCAAAATGATATGTTGTATAGTCATTATCATTTTCCATTAAAAACTGCATTATTTCCATTGCAAATTTTTTATTTGCATTGAAAGTTCTATCTATAAATTTTATTTGAGATACTCTAGCATCTATAAGTGCCTTTAAATCGCTTTTTACTCTATCTATACTAAAATACCTAAGCCCTTGTAATGTAGAAGATAAGCAATATTGACAATTAAAAGGACATCCTCTAGATGTTTCATAATACACTATTCTATTTTCATATTCTGCTTTATTTAAATCTACATAAGGGCTAGGTATTATGTCTAAGTTTTCTATATCTTTCATAGGTTTGTTTTTTACTATATCTCCATTATTTCTATAAACAATCCCATTTACATCTTTTATATCAATATCTCCTTTTAGAAATTTTACAAAGTCTCTAAATACAAGTTCTCCTTCTCCATAAAGTATGTAGTCTACAAAATCATATTTTTTCATAGACTCTTCGCTATCATAAGTTACTTCAGGTCCACCTAATGCAATTTTAACGTTTTTATTAACCTTTTTTAAGTTATTACATATTTTTACTATATCATTTACATTCCATATATAAGTTGAGAATAATATTACATCATAATTATTAACATATATATCTTTTAATATGAAATCTAATTCGTTATTTATTGTATATTCTCTTATATCTACATCTATATCTTCAATATCTTTAACCATTTGGTTTAAATATCTTATCGCTAAGTTTGTATGTATAAATTTTGAATTTAATGTTGTTAAAAGTATTTTCAACTAAATCACCTCTTTTTTAATTTTATTAGCTATAATTACCTATTTTTTGTTAAAATATTACATGTACTATTTTTTCTAACATTATGTATAAAAAGAAGGTTTTTTTATATTATTGTAGAATTATATCATATTATAAATTTCTTAAATCACTAAATTATATATGAAAGGAAGTATTGTATGAAATTGTTTGACAAAGTATCCATTGATGCACTATCTAAAAGAGATTTATTGCTTGTTATTAAAGCATTAGAATATACTTATGAAAATACCAATTTAGAAGATTTCATCGACCTTAGAAATAGTCTTATAAAAGAGCTTTGCTTTTTAACAAATACTGATGAACAAGTTTTTGTTGATTATTTAGAGACTAATGACTAAGCTCTTTTAAATTTAAAATTATAATCACCCGTTTTAGAAACCAATCCTATATTTAAAACATTATTGGAAAAGTTTCTAGATATAACTTTAATATTGTTTAATATTGGATCTGATTTTGTATCTCCAATTTCTAAATTTATTAAATATCTCGGGTCAGATTTTATATTATATTCTTTTTTATTTATTTTATATTTTCTAAGTTTGATAA
>NZ_JAWDJM010000122.1:0-7168 GCF_032465715.1 Paraclostridium sp. MRS3W1
ACTCTTCATATATGTATATATAATTAATGCAATTTCACATATATACATATATGGCAATTTTATAATAACTATATATACATATAATTTTAGTTGCTATACACGTTTATATTATATAGGTATAATTATATATACAATCAAACTACAAATTCATAATAAAAAACGTCATTTTAAGTTTAATTTAGCTTAAAATGACGTTTTTTATTATTTTTCGTTTTCATGTAATGATTCTAAATCAACTTCAAATTTCGAATCATCATTTAGAGATTTAACATAAGCTGTACCAATATTATTGTCAACACTAACTAGTTTTACTGGTTTATTGTAATAATAAAGTGTTATATTATTATTTTCATTATTATTGCATATCTCTGCTGCTCTTCTAAGTTGCATAATACACCTCCTTATATTTCTTAACTTATATTTTCCTAATATAAATATCTTATTCAAAATAAAAGAGACTATTTTCATAGTCTCTAAGTTTCTAAAAATTTATCTTGGATTTACGACAAGCTTAATAGCTGTTCTTTCTTCTCCGTCTATATTGACATCAGTAAATGATGGAACACACACTAGATCTATACCACTTGGTGCAACGAAACCCCTTGCCACAGCAATAGCTTTAATAGCTTGATTTAAAGCTCCTGCTCCAATAGCTTGAATTTCAGCACTTCCATTTTCTCTTATAACTCCAGCTAAAGCACCTGCTACAGAATTTGGATTAGATTTTGATGAAACTTTTAATACATCCATTTCAACATCCCCCTCTTATGTTTCTTTGTAGAATATTATCAAATTGTATAGTATCCTATTTAACTACAAATTCTATAAAAAAAATAAAACTCCTTTATTTTAATATTAAATTTAATATTATATTGATATAACTAAGCTTCACAGATTATTTGCATAGTCTAAGTAGATAAATTCCATAAGTATAAAAAAGTCTATTAAGGGTTACTTAATAGACTCCTATGTTTCTAAACTTTCCGTATCTATGATTTACTATTTCATCTTTAGAAAAATCTTTATAAAAACTTAATCTGTTTATTATATAATTTTTAATATCATTTGACACAGCTTCTAAATCACTATGAGCTGTACCAGATGGTTCCTCTATAATATGATCTATTATTCCTAAGTCTTTTAAATCCGAACTAGTAAGCTTCATTATTTCACTAGCATCTTTAGATTTAGAGGAATCTTTAAATAGAATGCTTGATAATCCTTCAGGAGAAATAACTGAATAAACTGAGTTTTGAAGCATGACTATCTCATTTGAAACGCCTATTCCAAGTGCTCCTCCACTCCCCCCCTCTCCTATAACGATAGAGAGTATAGGTACTTTAAGTGAACTCATTTCAAGTAAATTTTTTGCGATAGCTTCTCCTTGACCACGTTCCTCAGCTTCTATTCCACAAAATGCTCCTGGAGTGTCTATAAAAGTAATTATTGGTCTATTAAACTTTTCAGCTTGTTTCATAAGTCTTAGAGCTTTTCTATATCCTTCTGGATGCGGCATTCCAAAGTTTCTTTTTATTTGTTCATTTATATCTTTTCCCTTTTGATGACCAATTAACGTAACTTCGAAGTCGCCTATTTTCCCGATTCCTCCAATTATTGATGGATCATCTTTATAAAGTCTATCTCCATGGAGTTCTATGAATAAAGAACATATGTTCTTTATGTAATTTTCGGCATTTGGTCTCTTTATATCTCTACTTATAGAAACCTTATCCCATGCAGATAAATCTTTAGGAGTAGTATTTTCAATGTTTCTAAGTTTTGTTTCCAATTTTTCTATTTCGCAACTTAAGTCTATATTGCTTTGATTTGATAGTTGTTTTAATTGTTTTATGCTTTCTTTTATCTTATTTATATCATCCTTCGAACTAATGTTCTGTATGTGCAATTAAATCACCTTCTTTACAATAATCATAACCATGTAAGCTTAATAAGTTAAATAAAGTATCTTTCATTTGGTCTCTATTAACTATAAGATCTACAAAACCATGTTCTAATAAAAACTCAGATGTTTGAAACCCTTTAGGTAAATCTTGCTTAATCGTTTGTTTTATAACCCTTGGGCCGGCAAAAGCAATCAAAGCATTAGGTTCTGCTATAATTATATCCCCTAGAGTTGCAAAGCTAGCAGTAACTCCCCCTGTAGTAGGATTAGTAAGTATAGATATATATAAAAGTCCTGCATCTGATAATTTAGACAGTGCTTGAGATGTTTTTGCCATTTGCATAAGAGAAATCATACCTTCTTGCATTCTAGCGCCTCCAGATGCACAACAAATTAACACAGGAAGTTTATTATCAATAGCATACTCTATAGACTGAGTAATTTTTTCTCCAACTATTGCTCCCATACTTCCCATCATGAATTTAGGATTCATTACACATAAAACGACTTCTACACCATGTATAAGTCCTTTACCTGTTATAACAGCTTCTTTTTCGTTTGTAGCATTTTTATACTTTGATATCTTAGTCTCATAGTCAGGGAAGTTTAATATGTTTTTAAATTCTAAATCATAATCAAATTCTTCAAAACTATTTTCATCTAATAATAATTTAATTCTTTTTCTAGCAGAAAAATCATAGTGTTTATTACACTTTGGACATATATTTAAATTTTCTTCAATATCTTTTCTAAATACTTGGCTTTTACAAGTTTCACAATAAATCCAAAACTTATCATCTACACTATTTTCTTTAAAATTCTGATTTAAATGAACAACTGCATAGTTTTGACCTTTTCTATTTAAGAACTTCTTAATCATAATCAAAATCTCCTTAACTTAAGCGTTTAAGCTTTTTATAAAACTAGTTTCTATAAATTTAGTATGATGAGTATTATCCATAAACTCATTAGAATTTATAAGTTGTTTTTGAAAATCTATGTTAGTAGTAACTCCCTCTATGATTATCTCATCTAAAGCTCTATTCATTCTACGTATACATTCTTCTCTACTGTCAGCTATACAAATTAACTTCCCTAACATAGAATCATATATAGGTGGTACTGTATATCCAGGATATATAAATGTATCAAATCTTACTCCGAATCCTCCTGGTATATGAATAGACTCAATCTTTCCTGGACATGGTCTAAAATCATTATCAGAGTCTTCCGCATTTATTCTACACTCAATGGCATGACCTTTAAATTTAATCTCATTTTGTTTAAATGGTATTTCTTTTCCACTAGCAATAAGCAGCTGTAAGTTTATAAGGTCTATACCTGTTATCATTTCTGTTACAGGATGTTCAACTTGTATTCTTGTGTTCATCTCAATAAAATAAAAATTCTTGTCTTTATCTACAATAAATTCTATAGTACCGGCTCCGATATAATCTACACCTTTAGTTATCTTTACAGCTGTATCATATAATTTTTTTCTTTGATTATCGTCCAGATAAAAACTTAAAGATTCTTCTACAAGCTTTTGGTTTCTTCTTTGCATAGAACAATCTCTATCTCCAAGATGTATTGCATTATTGAAACTATCTCCAAATACTTGAACTTCTATATGTCTTGGATTTTCAATATATTTTTCCATATATAAAGAACTGTCTCCAAATGAAGATAGTGCTTCTGCTTTTGCTATATCAAATAAAGAATCAAACTCACTTTCATTGTAAATTATTCTCATACCCTTACCGCCACCTCCACTAGAGGCTTTTATCATAACGGGGTATCCAATAGTTTTAGCTAATTTTTTAGCTTCTTCTCTATCTTCTAAAATTGATTTCGATCCAGGAACAACTGGAACGTCTAAACTAATCATAGTCTCACGTGCTTTTGATTTATTCCCCATTAGCTCTATTTGATTAGGTGTAGGCCCAACAAAGATTATATTATTATCAATACATGCTTTAGCAAATTTAGCATTTTCTGATAAAAATCCAAATCCTGGGTGTATAGCATCACAATTCATTTTTTTTGCTAAGTATATTATATTATCGATGTTATTGTAACTTTTACTTATATTATTAGGTCCTATACATATAGACTCATCAGCTAAGTATCTGTGTAAACTTTCTTTATCTATTTCAGAGTATATAGCAACTGTTTCTATGTTTAGTTCCTTGCATGTACGAATTATTCTAACTGCTATATCGCCTCTATTTGCAATTAATAATCTTTTAATCATAAACTGCCTCCTATTAAATTGTTTTTATTTTAAATATAGCCTGATTATATTCTACTAAATCTTCGTTAGACACTAATATATCAACTACTTCACCATCTACATCACTATTTATTTCATTCATAAGTTTCATAGCTTCAATTATACAAAGAGTATCTCCTTTTGAAACTTTATCTCCTACTTTTACAAAAGTACTTGATTCCGGACCTGATGCTTCATAATAAGTTCCCATTATAGGAGCTTTTATTACATGAATATTGTCATTACTAACTTCTAAATCAACAGAAGCCTCTTCTTTATTAGCTTCATCATATGCACTACTTACTTCCGTTAGTTTAAGTTCTTCTTTTTTGTTTTCTACTGTTTTTGTGTTTACGGGAACTTCACCTTTAGAGACTTCTAAAATAAATTTCTCATCTTTTAAGTTTACATATGTCAAATTAGTTTTATCTATAGTCAATAATAATTCTTTTATCTCATTTACTTTCATAATTACCTCCTTGTATTATTACCTGGTACTAACATTATATCACAAAAAATGGTTTTGCAAAGTAAAAAGTGCTACTTTTATAAAAAGTAGCACTTTTATTTTTATTCAATTCTTTGTTCTATACTTTCTAACTCTTCAATAGTAAGACCTGTAATTTCACAGATGAATTTTTTATCGGCTCCTTTTAATAGGAGTTCTACAGCCATATCTATTTTAGTTTTCATAAGATTTTTATTAGCTTCTTCATTTTTCACAATTGTTTTTTTATTTTCTATTACTTGAACTGCTTGAGAAACTTTTGTATTTAGTTCTTTTCTGTTACCTATGAAACTTGAATAATATTTAAATAAGATAAATATAGCTGGAATAATAAAAAATAATTTAGATCCTATAAATCCAATTAAAGTTGTTAGTATAACTATAGTCTTATTTATATCTGGTAAATTTTCATTTTTTGAGAAAGATTCAAAAACTCCTAAAATTGTTATGGCTATACATAAAGGAATCAATGTATAGCTTGCCAAAAGCCCTCCTAAGCCTATTGAATCTATATTGTGAAGAATATTGCCATAAACTGCCATGTCCCCGTTTAAATAAGCACACATACAAGCTATAAGGCCTATAATTCCACCGAGTGATTGTGTATACCAATTAAAAAAAGATTTGTCCATAATCATTCCCCCGTAATTTAATAATATCCCTATATAAGATATTATTCACTTAATATTATTTGTATTAACTAAATTTTATTTACCTTAAGGTTTTTAAGGCGTCTTCTAAAAACTTTGTATCGTTATTTCCTTTTTCCTTTTCTATATCTATAAGCTTCTTAGTTAAGTTTTGAGCATTATTTAAGTTATTATTATCTATAGATTCGAAAATTTGTTTTAAAATGAAGTAAGATTCCTCGTCAACAGTGTTAGAATTAAACTTGTTATAATAATATATACACATAATACTCTCCTTTTAATAATTTTTTTATATTTATATTATACTTATAATTTTGATATAAAATTCTAAGTTTTTAAAATTATTTTCATTATATTTAAAATCATCTTGTTAAAATTAATTCTTTTGTGTATACTTTTTGTATGTTTATTTATTAAATTATTATTTATAATCGAGGAAAAGGGAGTCTAACTATGTTAAATACTATTGAGATTATACTTAAAATTTTATTTTTCATTTTGTCTTTTGTATGGGCCGGGAAGATTATGATTTTAAGAAGTGATAAGCAAATAGTTATAAATCCATTACTTATTTCTATATCAGCGATTTTAGCTTTACTACCCGATGCAATATTTGGAATTAACCTTCAATTTGTTAATATAACATTATATTTCATATACGTAGTTATAATTTTATTCGGACTTTATTGTATGAAAAGAAAAAATGGAGTTTTTTAACTCCATTTTTTTATCGTTTAATACCTTCAACTCTATATATTTTCATGCCATAAGACATAAACTTATCTTCATATTCAGTTGTTACATTACCTTCAAATTCACTATTAGCTAAATCTAAAGTTATATTTTTAAGTTTTAAATCAGCTTCTGAAAACTCATTTAAACTAAATTCGAATAGTTTTTCATTATCTGTTTTGAAGTGAATTTCACCATTTGAATTTAATATAGTTTTATAATTCTCTAAAAATCCTCTATATGTTAATCTTCTTTTGTTCCATCTTTTTTTAGGCCATGGATCACAAAAGTTTACATAAACTCTAGAAAGTTCATTTTCCTCAAAATAAGTTAAGATGTTATTTACATCTCCCCATACAAACTTTATGTTAGTTAAGTTGTTTTCAACAGCCTTCTCAACTGCTTTTAATAAAACCTCTTCTTTTATTTCCATAGCTATGTAATTGATCTCTGGGTTTTGTTTTGCTAAAGTTGTTATAAATTGACCTCTTCCTGTACCAAATTCAACGTGTATAGGGTTTGGATTTTCAAACTTTTCATTCCACTTTCCTTTGAAGTTTATATCGTCACCTTTTATAACATATTCTTCAAAACTTAATAATCTAATGTCGGCGCCTTTTTTCTTACGTCTTCTCATGATTTACTCCTATTTTATTTATTCAAAATTAAAGAGCATTGGAAGCCCAATACTCTTTAATTAGTTATTAATTAATTTCCACAGCCAGAACATCCTCCGCCGCATCCACCGTCAGCTTGGTTTTCTGGTGCAACTCTAAATCCATAACCAGTATCTTCTATAACTATATCTCCATAGTTATTGTAATCTTCTGTACTCATTATAAAGTTTAAACCTTCTACTTCGTAGTTAAGGTCATCTCCGCTTTGCTCATCCAGAGCAAGTCCAAATGATGGACCGCCTCATCCTACTCCTGCAAAATAAACTCTTATATTTTTAGGTCTATCTTGACTGTCAGCTAAAATATCTTTTAATGTTTTTACAGCTGTATCTGCAACTTTAACTTTCATTTTAATACATCCTTTCAATTTTATTACATAAATTTATATAAAAACAAATTTATATATATATTATACCCATATAGAGT
>NZ_JAWDJM010000123.1:0-761 GCF_032465715.1 Paraclostridium sp. MRS3W1
ATTATATACAGTTTCCTTAATATACTTTATTTTCTTTGGAGAACCATTTCAAATAGCACCCTGTTTTTGCTCTCTAATGATAACTGTATTTATAAAATTTACAACTAAAAAATTTATTAATGTAATTTCTTCTATTTTAATTTTTTCAATACTTATATTTGTTTTATTTTCATCTTACTTGGGTTCCAGTTTCGATTTTTATGGAATAATTAACCACTATGATGATATAATGCATTTTCTATCAGGTGTTTTAGCCGTTTTATTTGCATATGATGCCTTTGTGCTACTAAATTCTAATTCAAACACGATAATTGACAGGAAAGTTATCATTGTATTTACGTTTTGTTTTAGCATGGCTATAGCTGGCTTATGGGAGATATCTGAATTTTTAATAGATAGTTTCTTTGGAACAAATATGCAAGTTGGTGGACTTGCAGATACAATGCATGATATGATAGATGCTTTTATTGCTTCAGTCATAACTATACCTTTATACGAATTGTTTTATAAAAAATACAAATAAATAAAAATAAACCTCACAAATGTGAGGTTTATTTTTATTTATTTGTATTCCCCGTCTGAGTATTTCTTTAAAATATCTACAAATCCCATTATCTCTAAATTTGCATCAGTTCCATTCATTATTTGATTATAATACCAATTTGCAAATTCTGGATCTGCTAAAGTTTCATTTAATTTTACAAAATCTAACTTTCCATAGTTTTGATTATTCTCTTTCATTATTACCCTCTCCTTAAAAT
>NZ_JAWDJM010000124.1:0-49555 GCF_032465715.1 Paraclostridium sp. MRS3W1
ATATGTCTCTAATATACTTTATATGTGCTTCAATAACAACAGGATATATTCTCTCACTCATCATAAACTCTAGATATCCATGATCTTTAAAAAAATTCCACCTTGCAGACTCTAAATAGTTTAAATAAACTGCATTATTCACATGATTGAAGGAGTCAAGTTCATATCCTTGAACTTCAAAATCATGTTTATGTTTAAGCATTTTCCTCCACCCCCTTCTTACTGTCAATCATTGCATTTTTTATCATTAGTTTTTCTCTAGATTTCATGTAAGGTGTATGAGGAATCGCACCTGCAAAGAGATAATATACATTAGTAAATTTATTTTTTCCTTTTATATAGATAGTGTGCTCTAGCATAATAGTCTCTTCATTCTCTATAAAATTGCTCGTAATCTTCCCTTCAAATCTTCCTATTATCTCTGCCTCAATATATTTGTTTTTTTCAACTTTCCTTGATATAAAACTATAACTAAAAGGAAAAAAACCAAATTTTAATGTGCTAATAGTCCCTACATCAAATTTGTTATTTTTATAAATAAGCTCAACAAAAGGCTTCTGTGTAATCCAATTTGAAAATTTTTGCTGATTATATATTTGTAAAAATAATGAGTCTAATAATATATCCTTTTTCCTAACTAAAATTTTTCTCTGTAAAACATAGTAGCCGTCCTTTATTCTAAAAAGCATGTTACACCTCATTAAAATTAATGATTATCAAATTTAGTTTGAACTAGCTTTGAAAAGTACTTGCTTTCATCATTTAAAGCATTTTTATCTATAAGTGCCTGTTTCTTCACTAAACTACATATATTTCTTACTTGCTCTATACTTCTATCATTAGTTAGATAATTTATAATACTAATAGCTTCATCTAATGCTTCCCCTTTAGCTACTACTTTATCAACTAGCCCAATCATATTTGCCTCTTCTGAGTCAATAATTACACTTGATAATATCAACTTTAACGCTTCCTTTTTCCCAACTATTTTAGGTAATCTTAGACATCCTCCTAAACCAGGCATGAATCCGTTTTCCGATTCAGGAAAACTAAATTTAGAATTTTTACTACATACTCTATAATCACAGCTCATTGCAATTTCAACGCCTGCCCCAAAGCATATCCCTTTTATTACCGCCACTGTGATTAATGGTAATGTTTCAATATAATTAAGAATTTCTTTCCCTCTATTTAGACTATCTTCTAATAAATTTACGTTTTTTGAATTATTTTTTATATTATTTAGATTTGCTCCAGAAGAAAAATGTCTTCCTTCACCCATTATTACTAATCCCTTTAGTTGAGGATTTTGGTTTATAAATATTTTAAATCTATCCAAGTCAAGAAAGATAGCATCATCTATTGTGTTGTATGTACCATTATTCAAAGTTAAATATGCAATATCATCAATAACCTTTGTATAGGTTATTGATGTCATAATTATAGCATCCATCACATTATACCTTAGCAATTTCTACTATTTTATCTTCTTTTAAGTACACATTTTCACATGTATCTATAACTTCTAATACTGTTTTTGCTGGATGTTTTAATAAATACTTCCCTATTGTTTGCATTTGAATATTTAAATCATATTTAGATTTCATTATTTCAATTAATTCTACAAACATAAGTGAGTCTCCATCTAAATCATCCATAACAAGTGTATTATCACTTATCTCTTCTTTCTCAACTTCACATTCTTCAGAAAGGTAATCATAAACCATATTTCGTATATTATTTTTTATTTCTGCAGTTAATTGTTTCATATAATATCCCCCTTATTATACTCTCATTATTATAAATATAGGTCTTAGAGAGTTAGATTTATTTAAATGAGATAATATCATAAAATGTATTATTTTGTATTTTTTAGGAATAACATGTCTTTATTCCAGAATATATAGTAGAAAATTATAAATACTAAATCAATATTTTCCAAATTTTTTAGCTATTGTTTAAATACTATATAACTAGTATCATTATTTAAAATATCAGCTGTCAATCCGTTGGCAATATCATAATTTCCCCTGTAAAATTTCAAAATTTAAACCCGACTAAATAGTCTATTTCTCATATCTATCTAATCGGGTTTAATTCAATAGACACTCTTTTTTAGTGTCCAATATATAATTTTTTATAGTTACCTCTTTATTTGTTATATTATTTTTATGCTAAAGTCTAAATTTTTAACCTTTATAATAGTATTTTCATTTAAAATTTTAAAATCTATACTTTTATCTCCTTGATATACATTTTCCGCTTTTACTCCATTAAATATAAGTTTTAAACTTTTATAAGTATTTTCGTACCCATTATTTAAAACTGAACTTTTAAATTCTATATTCTCACCTGAATTTATACAAAACTCATATAAGTTATATTCTCCATCTTTATATTTGAAATCTTCACCATTATCTTGATAGTGAGTATACTTGAAATTACTTTCGTATGGATATATATCTAAAGTGAGTTCATCAATTTCCTTTTCTCCTATATAGTTTATCCTTGGATAATTTGGTATTATAGAGCCTTCCTTGATATATATAGGACACACATCTAAAGGAGTTTCTTTTATTATATATTGCCCTCCTTTAAATTTATTTTTATTCCAATAATCAACCCAATTGCTTCCTTTAGGTAAGTATACCATTCTAGCTTTTTTACCTTGTTCTAAAATTGGAGCTACCATAATTTTTTCACCAAACATGAATTGGTCGTTTATTTCATATGTATCAATATCATTTTGATAATGAAGTAACAATGGTCTTATAATAGGAAGTCCCTTGTCTTCACACTCTTTAAATAAATCATAGATATATGGAATTAATTTATATCTTAATTTTATATATTTTTTATTTATCTCTTCTGTAGTCTTATCAAATGCCCAAGGCTCTTGATCTCTAGAGTATATAGTTGTGTGATTTCTAAATAATGGTGTAAATGTTCCAACTTGTACCCATCTACTTAAAAGTTCTGGAGTAGTGTCATATCCAAATCCACCTACATCTGTTCCACAAAACGCCATACCACTAATCCCTAAATTCATAAGCATAGGTACGCTCATCCTTAAATGTTCCCATGTACTTTGATTATCTCCAGTCCATGCAGTTGAGTACTTTTGTGTACCTGCATAACATGCTCTAGTAACTACAAATGGTCTTTTATTCGTACTTTTTCTGATTCCTTCATAAGTAGCTTTATCCATCATATGCCCATACACATTATGAACTTCTTTATGTTCTACAATTTCTCCATCATTGTTAAACTTTAAATCTAAAGGTAATTCAACCCCTAAATTTGCAGGCTCATTCATATCATTCCAAATTCCTGCAACCCCTATATCTGTTAAAATCTTTTGATTTTCTGCCCACCAATTTCTAACTTCTTTATTTATAAAATCTGGGAAAACAGAGTGTCCTGGCCAAACCCATCCCGTATGTACAATTCCATCTTTATTTGTTGCAAAATATCCTTTTTTAAGTCCTTCATTAAAAATGTTATAATCTTTATCAACTTTTACTCCTGGGTCTATAATTGTAACTAGCTTAAATCCATCTTCATTTAGTTTTTTTATCATTCTCTTAGGATCTGGGAATTTTTTATCATCCCATGTAAATACTCTAAATCCATTCATATACTCTATATCTAAATATATGCAATCACATGGAATTTCTTTTTCTCTAAATTTTTTTGAAATTTCCATAACATTTTCTTCTGGACAATAGGCCCATCTACATTGCTGATATCCTAACGTCCACATTTGAGGAAGCGGTGTAGTTCCAGTTAAGTAAGTATATCCTTTTAATACATTTTTTACCGATGGTCCATATATAAAGTAGTAATCTATATTTCCCTCTATAGCTGCGAAATAGTAATATTTTGAATTTTCCTTACCTAAATCAAAATGAGTTTCAAATGTATTATCAAAGAAAATACCAAAAGCATTTTCTTTTTTAAGATTTATAAAAAATGGTATAGATTTATATAGTTTTTCGTAAGTTTCTCCATGTGGGCTTGGATCATCTGTATTCCAATTTAAATAATGGCAATTCCTTTTATTTAAGTGCCCTGTTTTTTCTCCAAATCCATAAAAATACATATCATCTTCTAGCTTCTTTGGTATAAACACTTTAAAGTCCATATGCTCATTAGGCTTATGTCCTTCTTGAATTGCTATATCTAATCTTCCTGCACAGTTTTTTATAAATGGCTCTCTTTTACCTCTATAATCCTCACATAGTAACTCTCCAAGGTTATTATATATATCTATCTTAAATTCATCATATATGTTTACAGTTAGTTCACTTGTCTTGATTTGTATGTAGTCATTTATCTCAACCACTTCAAAATCACAATTTCCAAATTTTAAATTTTCTACAGCATATGAAGTTTGCTTTTTTCTAAATATCGGTGCGAAAAAATTTATTATATTAGAGTTTACTATACTTACCTTTGTTTCTATTTTTTCATATTGTATATTTATAATATTGTTTTTTATATTGTAATCTAATATTTTCCCAAACATTTTTTCTCCTTTATATTCTACAAGCTGATGTATTTTACATCAGCTTGTAGTTTCATTTTATGTATTTTTTATTTCATTAAAAGCGTCTTCTAAATCATTTTGTACATTTAATATTTCTTCTTTATCAACTTCAACTATTTCTATAATTTGTTTTGCCCTATATAGTATTTTTTCAAAATTTTCATCAGTTGTTCCTAAATCTTTATATAAAGATTCTAATTCATTGACTTTATTAATAAAGTTAGCTAAAGCTTCTTTATTATCTATAACAGTTATTTTATTAGTATCTAACCCCAAAGCTTCTATTTCATAAATCCTAGTTGCTCCACCAGACCCTTGCTCAGATTTATTTATATTAACTTTTATGTACCTAGCTAATTCATAATTTAAGTCATCATTAGATATTGAACTTGAGTTATTTGAAACATCTTTTACTTTTCTCCAAATTTGACCATCATTACTAACTTCTATATTATACTGAGATGTATTCATACTTTTAGCCTCTCCACCTGCTTCAGCATGACTAATTCTTAATTGTTTTATAATATTTTCTTTCCCTAAATCTACTTGTATATAGTTTCCGCTTTCTCCAAGTGCACACCATTTACTATTTAATTTACCATCAAAAGCAAACTTAGCATCTTCATTTTCATTAGTTTTTGCATTTGCAATTGCTTCTTTGTTTAAAGCTAAATTCTTTAATCCATCTTTAGCTTGGCTGCTTACAACTATATAATCATCTTTTTTATTTACAGTATCTCCCGCTGGATTTGATACTATCTGTGTCACAGAGTACACTCCTGGTTTATCAAACTTTATACTAACTTCATTTCCTGTTACTTCTTCATTTTTATTCAGACCTTCTATTTTCCATTTAACAGTTTCTCCTGCTAAAGATTTATCTTTAAAATTCACAGACTGCCCAGGTAAAACTATCGGTGAGCTAACTTCAAAGTCAGCTTTTGGAGCTTCTAGATCTGGCCATTTCACAGTAATTTTAGCTTCATTTTTTTCTTCACTTTTAAACAAATTACTTATAGGCTTAACTATAAAATTAGTTTTAGAGTCTAATTGAAGGTCTCTCTCAATATCTTTTACATAAAAAGCATTGGTTGGTGTAGCCCCTACCAGTTCTCTATGCCCATCACTATTCTCTAAATATATTTCATAATGGCTAATATTCTTTTCTGATTTATCCCAAGTTAGCCTTGCATTACCATAATAATTATCTATTACTTTAAAATCTTCAACTTTTAAATTTTTTATCTTGGACACTTTGTCTTTAGTATTTTTGTTATTTACAGATATCTGCCCTAAATTTAAATTGTATGAACTAGACGATTCTTTTCCTTCTATAATTAAAGAAATTTCTTTTATTTTTAACTTTTTAAATTGACTTAGAGATGCTTTTGCATCTATCCATTCCCCACTTTGTTTAGATTCTAAGTTAATTATTTTATTCTCACCATTATCTAGTTCAAATTCTAATATAATATTAGAATTTCCTCCACTTTCTTTGTACTTTATACTAACCTCACTGTTATTAGTTAGCTCTAAATCAGTTGCAAATAATTTGACCTTCGTTGTTCCTCCATTTGCTAAACTTCCATTTATACCTATCGAATTGCCTCCATAATAAGCATTTTTATAATCAATATTAGCCGTTAAATTATTTTTATTATTATCAATTATCCACCTGTATGTAGGAAGTATATCCATCATTCCTCTATGATTCCAATCCTTTTCTGATACTTGTACTCCATCTACATTGAAAAATTCACCATTCCCCATAGAGAAGTTAGTTACAAATGGTAACTGCGTTATTGGGCTTTTCTCAACTATGTTATTAGAAATACCTTTCCAGTCTTCACTACTCTGACTTCTTGGATCTCCTTTTTCATTAACCCAAAACCTACTTTCTTTTTGTAAAAATTCATCTACTGTTTTTGATGAATCATAAGTCCAAGATGGACAGTATAATCCTAAAGAGGTGTTAGCTTCTTGATTTTTAGGGAATAAGTAATTCCATTTTATAGGCGTATTATATCCATTAGCTTGAACATCAACACCTGCATACAAATCGTATTTATCTCTTCCCATTTTTTTTGCTAAATCTCCAGACTCTTTAAGCTCATTCCCTGTTACATTATATATAAGTCTATTATCATCATTATTTGGATCTACTACTGAATATCTATCCTCAGTCCACCAAAAATTTAAAAACATACTATCAGATAACTCTTTTCCCTTTTCACCTAAAAAGTTTTTATTATATTGATTTAATCTATTTTGCCAAAATACTCTACCATCATCAATCATAGAGTCATACCACACGATTTCCATATTTTTTGGCTTTATCTTTTGTAAATATTCTAAGAACTCTTTCATTAAATCTGCAAGTTCTGGATTTATATAATCTGATCCTCTATTTCCAGTTTCTTGATTTATAAACCATCCATCAAAATTATAATATTGTGCTACCTCTACTAATTTATGTGCCATTGGAAAATTTCCATCTTTATCTTTAACTAAAAATTCATGCATCCATTCGAATTTCCCTCCATAATCTTCTGGAGGAAAAAATACAGTACCTAAAACCGGAACCCCATTTGTATGTGCTGAATCTATTATATCTGCACTCGGTGGAACTATTAGTCCTTCACCTGCTGACCCTCCCCAGGCCACTAATGTATCAATATATTGCCAATAGCTAAAATTGTATCCTTCAAATTCAGTTTTACCTTGAGATGGAGTAGAGCTGGTTGTTTTATTTGCTATAGCTAATGATATAACCTTGGCTTCATCATCTTGTGAATTTTTAACAACATCTCCTTTTGTCCTTGCTTGTAGTGGAACTGTTCCAATGTTAAACTTAGCATCTTTGTCATTATTTGGACTCCATGCTAAAAGTTCTTTTGGATACCAATATGATGAAAATGGCTGCCCTGTCTCTTCTTGAATTTTCTGATCTGATTCAAGAAGCGCATGTCCTATTATAGGTGTTGCCCCAAATAAACTTAACGCTACAATAGTTGATGTAATAGTCTTTTTATATTTCATGTAGATCCCCTTCTATTTATAAAATATTTACTACCTATTTAAATATTTATAAAGTGCTCCTATTTTACCTGAGTCATTTTGAAATTTACAAACATCAATATCTACCATATCAATCACTTCTGGATTTAATAATTCTAAGTTTTTTTTAACATTTTCTATTAAATCTGACCTCACACTTACTCCTCCTCCAATTAAAATCTTCTCTGGAGCAAAACTGTAAGCAATGTTGTAAATTCCTACAGCTAAACTAAAGTAAAACTCTTCTATTTCCTTTTGAATTTCTAAATCTCCACTTTCAGCTAGCTCAAATACTTTTTTCCCATCTAAATTTAATTTTTTTAGTTTATTAACTCTATCAATCAAATTATAGGTAGATCCGACTCTACTAAATGTTTTATAGTTCAAACTTTGAAGTTCTGACTTTCTGTGTTCTAATATATTTATTCCAAACTCTCCAGCCATACCTCTATGTCCTCTATATAGTTGGTTGTTTATAAACACACCTCCACCAATTCCAGTTCCTATCGTTATGCATACAAAGTTTTTATTATCCATAGCATTACCTTTATACTTTTCAGCCATAGCAACACAATTAACATCATTGTCGTATACACATTCAAGTCCTGTATGCTTCTTTATATATTTGTTTAAATACATATCTTGTAAATCAAATACAGATCCCATGAAATGTATATATCCATCATCATCTATTCCCCCAGGTACACTCATAGCAACTCCATCAATTTCATTTTCTAATTGATAATTTTTTATAATATCAACTAAAAGTTCCAAAGTTTTTCCTTCTCCTTGATGAGGTGTAGGAACTAAATTAGAATCTAACATTTCACCATCTTTATTCATCAAACTGTATTTAATATTAGTTCCACCTATATCAAAAACAACATACTTCATCCTCAAATCCCCCTCCACAAGAAATAATGCATTTTTAAATTTTCCCATTATTAATTTTCAAAGTAGTATTATTGGCTATTGACGAAACACTCAAAGTGCGCCTTTTGCACTTCGTGTGAAGGAAATAGACAATAATACTACGATAAGTCTATATGTAAAATTTAAAATCCATTATTCTCAATTAATTTTTTAAACCAATAAGCACTCTTCTTAGGAGTTCTTTTATATTCATCATTTATATTAACTTCCACAAATCCATATCTATTTTTATATGAGTTTAACCAAGACCAGTTGTCCATAAATGTCCATAAATGATATCCTTTAACATTACATCCTTCTTCAATAGCCTTATGGACATATTTTAAGTGCTCTTTTATAAACTCAATACGATAGTCATCATTTATTTGTCCATCTATTTTAAACTTTTCTTCACCTTCTACCCCCATGCCATTTTCAGATATATAAAAAGGTATATTATTGTAATTGTCTCTTATGTTAATAGCTAAATCATAAATACCTTTTTCATAGATTTCCCATCCTCTATGAGGATTAATTTTTTTACCTGGCATATCATAGAAATCGAAAAAGCTCTCTGGTGTTAAGACATCTCCTTTTGAACTTTCCTTTGCCTTCACTCTTCTAGGCTGATAATAATTAACACCTAATAAATCCACAGTGTTATTTTTTATAATTTCTAAATCCTCATTTTTATAAACAGGAATTAAATCATGACTTTTTAAAAATTCTACTAACTCATTAGGAAACTCTCCATGTACAGATGTATCTAAAAACGATCTATTTAATATTAGATCTGCAATATTAGATGCGTTTAAATCTTCTTTTGAATTGCTTCTAGGGTATGAAGGCGTTAAATTTATTATTATCCCTATTTGACCTTCTAGGTTTAATTTTTTATACTCCATAATAGCTAAAGCACTCGATAGCATTATATTGTATCCAACTTGTACAGCTCTCTTAAAATCCACTACAGCTGGATAGTGGTATTCACCTAGGTATCCACATTCTACAGGTACTATCGGCTCATTATGAGTAAACCAATTTTTAACCCTATCTCCAAATAATTCAAAACATAGCTTTGCAAAATTTTGATATCTATTTACAACATCACGATTTTCCCATCCTCCTAGTTCTTGTAAATACATCGGCATATCAAAATGAAATAAATTTATAAAAGGTTCTATCTCATTTTCTAAAAGAGTGTTAATTACATCATTGTAAAAATCTACAGCTATTTCATTTATACTTCCATCTGATTTTATAAGTCTAGACCAGCTTATTGAAAATCTAAATGAATTGTGTCCTAACTCTTTCATTAATTTTATATCTTCTTTATATTTATAATAAAATTGGCTAGTATTGCTTGGCCCTATTTCATTATGAAATTTCTCTGGTGCTATCTCAAACCAATAGTCCCATATATTTTTTTCTTTTCCTTCAATATCAAATGCACCTTCCATCTGAGTTGCAGAAGAAGCACTCCCCCACCAAAAATCCTTTGGAAATATATAATCCATAGTAGCCCTCCATATAAATTATTTTTTTACTTTTATCCCACAGTAATCTAGAACTAACTCACAAAACATCATATTGGCCCAAGAGAACCAATTTCTAGTAAACATATTTGGGTCATTTGGATTGAACCCTTCGTGCATTAAGTAAGTCCCTGCATCAGTATTTTTCATTATTTCTATTAATTCTCTTTTTTTATTTTCATCATCTGTAGTTAATCCTTGCATTGCAAGAGATATATGCCATATATATCCTTCTGGAGTATGTGGACTTCCAACTCCACTAGCATATTTTCCTATATGAAACTCTGAATTTTCAGTGCTAAGTATAAATTTTCTTGTATTTATGTACCTTTCATCATTTAAGTCAGCATATCCTAAATAAGGTATTGCTAATAAACTTGGTAAATTTGCATCATCCATTAAATTATAATTTCCTAACCCATCAACTTCATAAGCGTAGATTTCTCCACATCTTGGGTGATTATAAACTGCATATTTTTCTATTCCTTCATTTATTTCATTTCTTAACATCTCAGCTTTTTTAGCTAATACATCATCATTTATTATATTCGTCGCTATTTCGTTTATATAGCCTAATACCACTACTGCAAACATATTAGATGGAACTAAATAACTATATGTACAAGCATCATCACTTGGTCTAAATCCGCACCAAGTCATTCCAGTTTGTTTGTGAACTGGTCCTTTTCCACTTCTTGCTAGGGTATCTAGTTGTCTACAATCTAATCTCTCAAATAAATACGGTGATTTTTCTTCGTGGTTTTGCTCAACTTTCCATAATTCTATTATTGAGTTTGCAGCCTTTACAAATGTTTCATTAAACTGAGAAGTTCTACCTGTATTTTTATATAATAAGTAACTCAACTGTATAGGAAAACATAAAGAATCTATTTCATACTTTCTTTCCCAAACTTCTGGTTTCATATCTGTTAAATCAGTTTGATGACCCGCCTTATTTGCACTTTCATTAAATGCATTTGCATATGGGTCTATTAATATATATCTAAATTGTCTTTCTACTAATCCCTCTATCATGTCTGCTATTTCTTTATCTTCATTAGCTAAAACTAAATATGGTCTAATTTGACAAACAGAATCTCTAAGCCACATAGCCGGTATATCCCCAGTTAGTACATATGTAGTATCATCTTCCATTCTCTTAACAGTAGTGTTTATAGTGTTTAAGATACACTTTTCAAACATCTCTGCTATTTTTTTATCATCTTTAAATTTTTCCTTCACTGTTATTATTAGCTTATCTATTGAACTGTACATAATTTCCTCCCATAATTTACATAAGAGGCTACCATATTGATAGCCTCTTAATATAATTTAAATATAATTTTATTATTTTTTATCTGCCATCCATTTATCATATTGAGCTTGTATGTTTTCCATAACTTTATCTATTCCCGCTGCATCTAACTTTTTATTTAACTCATTTAAATACTTATCTGTATCTACAGATCCTGTAAATAATGGCGATTTAAATTCTTGAACTATGTTTGATATATTAGCTACTTCATTGCTTATCTCTGTAGTATCTACATAGAATCCTAATGTTGGAGAAGCAACTGCTGACTTATTAAACTCTTCATATTGCTCTATTCTATCTTTTGGATCAGTATCAAATGATTTAGTTATAAGTACATTTCCTAAAGCCCAAGATGGCATATTGTATCCCTTAGCTTCTTCAGTTTTAGTTATAGTCTTATCTTCATTTGTTTTATAATGTACACCCTCTATACCTCTATCTATTAAGTTTCTTAAATACTCATCTGTATTTAATAAGTTTAAGAACTTAAGAGCCTCATCTGGATGTTGAGATGTTGCAGATATTGACATTACAGATCCAGTAACTGAGTTATTTATAGTTAAAGGATCATGCATTGGTGTATATCCAATTTCGTATCCTGCATTAGATGACCACATTTCCTTAGCTCCTGGTGCATATTGTTCTTTTCTTACGAACCAGTTTTGAACACTCATCTCATGTGGATCAGTATCTGTTGCTGCTTGAGAATGTATGTATCCTTTTTTATAGAAATCTCTTAGTGTATTTAAAGTTTTCTTTACATCTTCTTGTTCATATAGATTTACTATTTTTTTCGTATCTCCTTCTAAAGATATTGCAAATGGTAAGTTATCACCTAATAATAAGTCATACGGCATGTATGGCATGAAGTTTGCTCCTGCCGCCATTGGCATTTTTAAGTCTGAGTTCTTAGCCTTAACCTTTTCTAATACTGGACCTAAATCTTCTAGAGTTTTAACATTTGACATGTCTACTCCAGCTTTCTTAGCCATTTCAACATTATATGCCCATCCCATTTGTTGTCCAACTTCTTTATTTGCAGGTATTCCATATAGTTTTCCGTTTATAGATGCCCCTTCTAAGAATAATGGGTTTATAGCTTCTTTTAATTCTTTAGCATTTTTATCTAACATTTCATCTGTTATTTCTAAATACGCTCCCTTTTGTGCATTTATTGCATAATCACTTGCAAATGCTAAATCATATGGCTCCCCTGATGAAGTTATAACTTGCATTTTTTGGCCATAATCTCCCCAGTCTACCATTCTTAAATCTATAGTTACACCTATCTTTTCCTTTGTGTATTTATTAACTTCTTCCATAACCTTAGCTTGATCTGGTTGTGGAGTCCCTATCATATACCATACTAATTCTGTGTTTCCATTTGAATCTTTTGATGCACCCTTATCATCATTTGAACTACTACATCCCGTAAGAATTGTTGCCCCTAAAGTCGCCGCTAAAAATAGGCTCGATACCTTTTTAAATTTCATTTTACTTCCTCCCCAATTTTATTAGTAAGTTATTATTCTTTTACTCCTCCAACTGTTAATCCACTTATAAAGTATTTTTGGAAGAACGGATAGCTACATGCTATTGGCAATGTAGATATAACTACCATAGCCATTCTAACTGATTCTTGTGGTAAGTTTTGCATTACTTCTCCACTTAACATTGCATTTTGTCTTATAAACTCTAAGTTCTTTTCTATTTTCATAAGCATATGTTGAAGTGGTATTAAATTTTGATGATCTATATATAACATCGCGTTAAACCAATCGTTCCAATATGCTAATGTACTAAATAACGCAATCGTTGCGATACCTGGTAATGCCAAAGGTATAACCATTTTTATAAATATTTTAAATTCACTTGCTCCATCTATTCTTGCAGATTCTATTATAGATTCTGGAACAGACCTTTGGAAAAATGTCTTCATAACTATTATGTTAAATGCATTAAATGCTAGTGGTAATATTAATGCCCATATAGTATTTTTAAGACCTAATACCTGAGTCATTACTATGTATGAAGGAACCATCCCTCCACCAAATAACATTGTGAAAAACACTAAAAATGTGAATTGTTTTCTATATTTAAAGTTTTGTCTAGATATTGCATAAGCATAAGTTGATACCATACTTACATTTATTATTGTTCCTACAACAGTTACTACTATAGTAACTAAGTAAGAATGCATTAACTGTTTACCTGATGTAAGTAAATATTTATAAGCATCTAAGCTCCACTCTTCTGGGAATATTGAATATCCATTTTGTAATAATGATTGTTCTGATGTTAAAGATATTATTATTACAAATACAAACGGGAATACACATGCTATAGCCATTATAGCTAGTATAATATTTGAAATTATATTAGTAATTCCTGTAAACCCTTCATTATATGCTTTCTTCTTTTTCTTCCCTAAAAGATTAGGCTTTTTTTCTTGTTCTTTAGATACTACACTTTCCACGATTGCCTATCTCCTTTCTTTTTTAGAATAAACCATATTCTGGATCTACCTTCTTAACTAGCTTATTAGTTGTCATTATTAATATAAATCCAACTGCTGCTTGATATAAACCAGCTGCTGTACTCATACCAATGTTCCCCATATTCATAAGACCTTTGTATATATATGTGTCTATAACATCTGTTACTGGATATAATACAGCTGAGTTTCTCGGTATATTGTAGAATAATCCGAAATCTGAGTTAAATATTCTACCTATAGCCATTATCGTAAGTATAATCATAAGTGGTACTATTAGAGGTATTGTTATATTCTTTATTTGTTGCCATTTACTAGCTCCATCTATAGTAGCAGCTTCATAGTATGTTCTATCTATTCCTACTATTGCAGCTAAGTAAACTATACTTCCATATCCTACACCCTTCCATATATTCATAAATATTAGTATGAAAGGCCAATGTTTCGGTTCACTATACCAAGCTACTGGTTCTGCCCCAAATGTAGATAGAATAGAGTTAACCATACCTTTATCTGTACTTAAGAAACTAAATACAAAGTAACTTACAATTACCCAAGATAAGAAATGTGGGAATAACATCCCTGTTTGATATACTTTAGCTAATTTTTTATTAGCTATTTCACTTAATGTTATAGCAACAAATACAGCAAATATAAGTCCTAACACTATAAACACCAAGTTATACAAAATAGTATTTCGTGTTATACGAAATGCATCTCCACTTGTAAATAAAAATTTAAAGTTATCAAATCCAACCCATTCACTATTTATTAAACTTTGTACAAATCCGCCTGGGTGCATTTTATAATTTTTAAACGCTAATACTGTCCCAAACATAGGCAAGTATGAGAATACTAGTAACCATATAGTTCCTGGCAATACCATCAACAACCAAGCTCTATTTTTCCATAAATCTTTCATGAATTTCTTCATCAGCGTCACCCCTTTTCCTAATTATATTTTATCATTAGGAAAAGCCTTTCTAAAGTTTACTATCTTTAGATTCGCTACACTTTCCTTAGTTTGTGGATACGTTTTCCTATTTTTATCAAAATACACTTCCCGTTGCGTAAAAAAATGCCTCTTAATTAGAGGCATATCTTTATAAGTTTATTTTTCTCCATTCACTAGGTGTAATTCCAACTATATCTTTAAACTTTCTATAAAAATAATTCTTATTTGCATAACCTACTAGTTCTCCAATTTCTGCAGCTTTTAAACTTGTTTCTACTAGTAAATTTTTTGCTTTATTAACCCTAAAATTATTCAGATAATCTGAAAACAATATACCTGTTTCTTTTTGAAATAATTGTCCTAAATATATAGAATTTATATTATAAGTTTCACTTATTTCCTTTAAGTTTAAATCTTTGCTATAATTTTTTTCTATGTTTCTTAAGAGCTTTAATATTATAGGGCTTATACTATCATCCGTTTCTTCTAATTTTGACTGTCTATGCTTAATCATATTATTTAACTCAACCTGTATTTGATCTAAGTTAACTGAGTTTATAACTTTTTCAAGATATAAATCTAATCCTTTTATAATCTTAGAGTCATTGAAATAATTATATACATTTAAAAACACTTCAATAGACTTTGTTTTAATTTGCTTTACTGTAAGATTCTCATCCTTTTTTAATTTGCTAAATATCGATTCAATATAATTTAAAGATTCTTTATTATCTTTATTTAACAGAAGCTTTTTTAAATGATTGAAATCTATATAGTCTATATTCTCAAGGTTATATGACTTTTCTTTGTACTCTCTAATCCAAGATATATTTGGGTAAACCAACTTATATTCATGAATATCCTTAGCACTTTGATAACTACAATTTAAATTATCTATTGAGTCAACGTATTTGCCTCTACTTATATATATTTGTTCATTTGTTATACTACTAAAATCATCTTTTAAATTTCTTAAAGTATCTTTATTTATAGATTCTTTATCCATTATAATTAAAATTTGATTTTGAAGATTTACACAATATTCATAATTTAAATTATCAATATGATTTAATATATTATTATTTATATTACCACCTTCTGCAAACTCTAATATTACTACACATAAATTTTTATAATTTAAATTTACACCTTCTAATCTTAATCTATCCAATACTCCATCATTATTTTTATTACATATTAATTTTAATATAAGATCATTTTTAAATATCTTTGTATCTACTTTTTCTAACTTTATTTTTTCAATTTTTTTCTTAACCCCTTCTATCGTCTGTATCAATTCATCTTCATCTATAGGTTTAGTTAAGTAGTTTTCAGCCCCCATACTAATAGCCTCTTTTGCATATTGAAATTCTTGAAATGCACTTAGTACTATAAACTTAGCATTATGGTTAATTTTTTTTAAATTGCTAATTAGTTCTAGCCCAGTCATTTTAGGCATCATTATGTCAGTTATTATTAAATCTACATCCTCATTTTTTATAAAGTTAAATCCATCTTCTCCGTTACTTGAAGTTCCTACTACATCAAATCCATATTCTTCCCAATCTATAATATATTTAAGACCTTCTAAAATAAATGGTTCATCGTCTAATAAATATAACTTATACATTTTTAACTCCATCCTTTAAAATAGGTATTTTAAGTTTAACTATAGTTCCTCTATTTTCTTCGCTGTTTATATGTATCCCATATTTATCACCAAACCTAATTTTAAGCCTGCTGTTTATATTCATTAATCCTATCGAACTTTTCTTCTGTAAATTTTGATTTAAGTTTTCTTCAATCGTATTCATTCTTTCACTACTTATTCCAACTCCGTTATCCTCAACTATAAGTTCTATATCTTCTTCAATTATATTTGCCTTTATAGATATGAAATTATCATTTCTATCTTTTGCCATACCATGATTTATACTATTTTCTATTACTGGTTGCAATATAAATTTTGGAACTTTAAAATCTAATAGTTCTTCATCAATATCTACTTTATAATCAATTATTCCTTTATATCTTGTACAACATAAATTTAAATACATTTCACAGTAATTAATCATTTCTGACAATTTAACATCCGAAGCATTATTATATGTAGAGTACTTGAACATGCTAGCTAAATTATATATCATGTTCGCAACTTCTTTATTTTTACTTGCTAAAGCACACATCCTAATAACCTCTAATGTATTGTATAAAAAGTGTGGTTTTATTTGAGCTTGAAGTGCATTTAATTCCGCTTCTTTTTGTTTTACTTCAGACTTATATGTTTTCTCTATATTTTCTTGCAAACTCTCACACATTCTATCAATTTCAATTGCAATCATATCTAGTTCATCTTCTTCTTTTTCAACATTAAATCGTACACTTAAATCTCCTCTTTTTATATTTTCTATTCCTTGCATCATATTACTTAATTTATCAGAGAAATTTTTTATTACAAGGTAAGTAATAAAAAGTATTAGTGCAATACATAACAATGAAATTAAAGATATTTTAAAAATCATGCTTCCAATTCCTAGATCTTCATTTTTTATTACGCTAATATATTTATACTTGGTTTGTACATCCTGTTTTACAGTTGCCAATTTGCTATTCTTATCTAAATATTTTTCTTCAACTTTTTCTATATTCCATATGCTTTTTTCCCTATAAGAATCTAGTATTATGTCATTAGAATTATCTGCTATTAAAAGCCTACCTTTTAAATTTGATCCATCAATTAAGTTATTTATATTTGTCAAATCAAAATATATATCAACATACCCTATTACATAAGTAGAATCTATATTTTTTATAGGCTTAGTTATTTTCCTAATATATTTACTTTTTAACTTATTTTTCAACTTATACCAATCACTGTGTTTAAAAACAAGCTCGCTTACATATTCTTTATTTTTATCATTTATTATAATAGCTAACGCATCACTTCTACCTGATAATATAGTTTTTACTACATAGTCTAAGTCTGCTTCTTTTACATTTGTACTTGAAAATTTATCTAATTTGTAGCTTATATAATCTTCATATGTTGAGTTTATCAGCATCTGAATTTCATCAGTAATCTTTTTTTGTGTATTTATTCCATTTATAAGAGAGGTACTTACTATATCTTGTTCTTCGAATCTTTTTTCTATATTAAATATCATCTCTGAATGTATGTTTAACTCGTTTTGTAGTTCACTCTCTAAATAATACTTTAAAAATATATTAGATAGTAAACAAATAGATACAATGGTTATTGCGGAATATATAAGTAGCATCTTGCTAAATAGGTTTTTAGATGTGTATAAATTATATAGTTTTTTCAAGTTACCCCTCTCCCCATGTAAATTTTATGCCCTTTGAAGCTTTAAAAACTTTTTATATAAAATATTCATCACCCAATACCCTGGTACAACTACAGCAAAGTATATTAATAATCCAGGACTACTTTTTACAAAGTATGCAAGTAGTGCTATTCCAATTAATATTAAAATAGTCTCTTTTGGACTTCCCATTGATAACATAAAGGAATTTTTTATATAATCCTTAGTCGATAATTCAAAGTGTACATAAGTTGGGAAAAAGTATATAAATGCAATAACAGAAAAAAACAAAGTTGCATTTACTAATATATAAATTACAGTTGCATATATAGCATCTATTTGGTATAAAATCCATAAATCAAATGCTAAAAATAAAAATATCCCTAAAAATACCGCTCCACACTTATTTGAGTTTAAAAACTCCTTTTTATAAGCTCCTTTAAATGACTCAAAAATATTAATTTCTAAATCCCCTTGAACCCATTTTCTTAAAACATAAAAAGTTGCAACAGTTGATGGCATTATCCCTAATACAACCCCTCCAAGTAAAGTTCCTACAGACCAAAAAAGATTTAGTACTGCAAACTTCCATATCCAACTGCAAAAATTAAATATAACAGATTCCATTTTCATAACATATCACCTCAATATTAATATTTAAAAAAATAAAAAGGTCATCCAATCAGATAACCTTTTTACGTTAATTTACTTCCCTATGCTTACAGTTACTATTTCTGATTGTCTTAAGTGGATTTTATTTTCTGTAATTTTTTGGATTTTATTCTCTAATATATTCGCTCTATACTTATCCCCTAATAAACTACAACTACTTAAATTTAAAATAGTTTCTTCTTTGTTTAAATTGTATACTCTTAATATATTATTTCCATTTTTACATTCCCTTTTTAATGTTGACCACATTATACCATACCCCTCTACATTTAGTAAACCGTTTGCACAAGGTATTTCTCCACTTTGTATAGACATTTGTTTAGAAATTATAGGTATTTGGAATAAATGAGCTTCCTTATAAGAATCAAATACTTCTTTACCATGAGGTATTATTTCAAGCTCTACTTTATGATTTCCTAAACACTGAGCTTCTGGAGTTTCAAAAACGCCCCAATCACCTAATTCTCTAACACTTCTTAATAATGTAACTGCAATTGTATTTCTATCATTATTCAAAATTTCATATTCATTTAACCCTTTATTTGCAATTGTAAGTCCATAGTTATCGTCATGTATATTTACAAATGTGTGCTGATGTTGGCAGTTGCATGGATTTTCCCAAGATGTATGTGGAATATTATTTCTCTTTGCTACCTCAAATATTGATTCTGCATAATGAACATTACTTTCTATATCTGTATTAAATAACATCCTCATTCTATTGTCTTTACAGATATTGTTAAATTCAGATTCAACCTTTAATCCCTTAGCACTTTTTTCTAAAGTTAAGGTAGTTTTTATTTCCATCTGTAACGTTTCTTTAACTCTTTGTGCCTTTCTATGCTTAAATTCTAATACTTCTTCAATTTCTTTATCTAACAAGTAATCTGCACTTTTTGGAATATCCAACTTATGAATAACTTCCACAACAGCTTTATATGGTAAATCTTCTTTTATATTTATATTAGCTTTTATTTCCTTAGTAGTTAATGGTGTTTCACCCTCTGGCATTTTATAAATATATTCATTACCTATGTCACCTGTATTTTCATATACACATAAATCTTTGAAAACTTTATTAGTATTTTTATCTAATATATCAATACTTCCATTTTCATTTATTTTAACTCTTATATTTTCATTTTCTAATATATTTTCATTTATTAAGCTATTAATACTATTTTCAATGCTATTTGAATCATCCTCTACTAAAGCATATGTATCCCATCCAAAAGACTTAATATTATTAGTTTCAATCTCAACACTTACTAGCCTTGAATAATAAGGTTGTCTAAATTTATCATCTGGCAAATCATATCCAAATTTTATTCCTAAATCATTTATATTTGAATCTATTTTATTTCCATTTATATCAACTACTTTAAACTTAGGAAGCTTTATATTTCTCATTTCTTTTGCTATTTCATTTGGATGTCCTTCTTTAAAATACTTTCTTACTATATCAACCTCAACTTTAACTAAGCCTTTTCTATCATACCCTGATGTATTTAAAACTAAAAATGGATATACATTTTCTCCTAAATCTTTAAATTTCAGAGTGTTTATTTTACTAGATATATAAGTTAAACTTTCATTTACAATATACTTAGCAACATCCTTAGCTTTATCAAATCTAGCTACCATTTCTCTATGAACTTCATCTACACTACACCCACAAATACTGTCGTGAGGATGATTCTTCATTAAAGATTTCCATCCATACTCAAATAAATGATGAGGGTATTCAAAACCATATTGGCTAGCCATAGTTGCTATTGGTTCAGCTACTTTTTCAAATAAAGTCTGGCAAAGTTGGTTCCATTGCTTTAAGTAAACTCTCGATGAAGCTGTATTAGCAAGTGTGTACCATCCATCAGTTTGCTGACTTCTTAATTCTCCCTTTATAATTTGTAAATCTTTATCTATATTACTTTTTAAATCCTTTACATAATCTTCAAAGTTAGAGTGTATAAAGTCTATATCACTATATATGTTCTTAGCCATTTTGATAGCTTCTGATAAATCAGTTTGAATAGGTTGATGATCACATCCATTTAAAAATAACAAATGATTTGTTGATGCAAATTTTCCAGCATCATCTATTCTCTTACTCCAATAATTTTTAGCTTCTTTTTCATCAGTAGGTATTTCCATTCCATTACAATACCAGTTAGCAAATAGTATTCCTAATACCTTAGATCCATCTGGACTTTCCCAATACATTTCAGAATATGGAGATTCAAATTTATCATCAGCACTTACTTCATTGTTAAACCCAGTTGGTTTTACTCCTCTTCCAAAAGCTGCAGCATCTATTCCTGCTTGCTTTAATATTTGAGGGGCTTGACCCATGTTCCCGAAAGAATCTGGGAAGTACCCTATTTTACACGCTTCAACTCCATAATTCTTTGCATCTTTATGACCATATTGTAAATTTCTAACATTTGATTCGCTGCTTGTTAAAAACTCATCTTGAAGAACATACCAAGGTCCAATTTTAAGTCTTCCTTCTTTAATAACCTTTTCTAAAAGCTCTTTTCTATCAGGTCTAACTTCTAAATAATCTTCTAGTAAAACTGTTTGACCATCTAGATGATAATATTTAAACTCTGGATCTTTCTCAAATGTATCAAGTAAAGTATCCATAGTTTTTATAAGCATCATATGATGTGTTTCATATGGTAAATACCACTCTCTATCCCAATGAGTATGAGATATTATATGTGCAGTCTTTTTCATAAAAAATCCCCCAATACTAATTCTCTCCACCACACCTTAATGCAGTGAATTAATTGAAGTCAGAAAGCAAAGTGATGTAGATAATTGTTGACGAAACACTTAAAGCACATGCTCTTAGTGCTTTGTGTGAAGGAAACAAATATCTACATCACAAGCCTCTGCTAAATCTAGATTACTTCATTTTTATCATAAGTGTTTTAATTTCATATGGATTTACAACAACATTTATAGAGTTTTCATTTCTTAAATTCTCTATTGGTTTTTCCATTAAGTTTGTCTCCATCCATCCAGTAATTTCATAATCACTATCTATACTTACATTTTGTCTACTTCCTGAATAATCATGGAAACGTATTATTATCATATCTTCATCTTCAGCTTTTTTTATAGCATCAACTAATATATTTGCATCATTAAATTTAAATAATTGTTTTTTAACCTCACTCTTTAACATTCCTTTTATAGATTTTAACGGTTGATTAAGTTCATATGCATGTTTTACTGTGTTTCCATCTATAAAATCGCCACTATGAGGTAATAGTGAATAAGTAAAGTTTTGTTCTCCTTGATCTTGTACTGGATCAGGGTGTGTAGCTGATTTTAATAATGTTAATCTCATTACATTGTCTTTTATGTCATGGCCATATTTACAATTATTTAATAAACTTACACCATAATTTCTTTCAGATAAATCAACCCATTGTTGTGCAACACTTTCAAATCTAGCTCTATCCCAACTAGTATTCCAGTGAGTTGGTCTTTTTACATTTCCAAACTGAACATCGTACGTAGCCATAGTACTTCTTATATCTACTACAAATGCCACCTTAAGTAATTGCTTTTTCTCTCTCCAATCAACATTTGTTTTAAAATCTATTCTATTGCTATTAGCGTATACTATCATGTCTTGGCTTATTGTTGTGTTCATATATTTATATTTAAATCTTATAACAGCTTTTATATTTCCGTCTTCTATTAATTCAACGCTTTGTAAATCTTTTACTTCTCTCATCTTCTCTTGGTAGAATATATCAATATCCCACGCTTCATGTGCCATTGGCTTGTCTTCAAACATTTGAAGAACATTTCCTCTTTCGCCCTTAGCCAATACTTCTCTTTTGTTTTCTTTATCATATATAGATGTTAATTGTCCATATTCATTCCACTCTATATTATATTTAGGAGTTGAAATTTTACCATCACAGTATTCAAATACTGAGTTGTTATCATATTGTACATCATCTTTTTTTAATATTATTCTTTTATATCCAAGTGCTGGAATATTTTTAATTTCTACTGTATATTCATCTTTATTTCTTTGATATTTTAGTTTATTTCCATCTTCATCATAAAAACTTCCATCTTCATCACATTTTATATCTATAGATTCATTTCTATCCCAGTTAGAGTTATTTACTATTGTCCAAGTATGTTCATCTTTATTTATATATATTTCTTCAAGTTTATTTTGTATATCTAATGCGATATCTTCTGCTTCTTTATACTCTTGTTTTGCATCTTCATAAACTTCCGTTATAGATGAACCAGGTATTATGTCATGGAATTGATTTCTAAGTATAGTCTTCCATCCTTTAGTTATTTCATTATTAGCATATAATGACCAATCATTGTTAGTTAAGCAAGCTACAGTTGATAACCACTCTGTTTCTCTATATAAAAGTTCTAGTTTTCTATTCATCATTTTAGTGTATGCCTGACTTGTATATGTACCTCTATGATATTCTAAGTATAATTCTCCATCCCATGTATGAACATATTCGTCAGTTTTTTCTACCTTTTCTTTTAAACATCTAAAGTATTCACTAGCTTTTCCAGTCTTTACATTAGGTAATCCTGGCATTTTATCTAATCTTTTTCTATACTCTAACATTTCACGATTTACTCCACCGCCACCATCTCCAAAACCATAAGATACTAATAAATCATTAGTTATTCCTTTATCTGTGTATGCATCCCATACCCCTTTTACTGTTTTAGGTGTAAGTCTTCCATTGTATGTATAGAACCAAGATCCAGGTTGACTCCATGGTTCTGGAGTTGTTATAAAGTGAGTTAGTATTTCTGAACCGTCTATTCCTCTCCACTTAAATGTATCATGTGGCATCCTATTATATTGATTCCAACTTATCTTAGTTGTCATAAACATATCTATACCAGATTTTTTTAATATTTGAGGTAACGCCCATGAATATCCAAAAACATCTGGTAACCATAAATATTCAACATCTTTATTAAATTCTTCTTTTATAAACCTTGACCCTACTAAAATTTGTCTTACTAAAGATTCTCCTGATGGTATGTTACAATCTGCTTCTAGCCACATTCCACCATCAACTTCCCAGTTACCATCTTTAACCTTTTGTTTTATAGCTTCATATAATTCCGGATAATCATTTTTTACATATTCATATAGCTGAGGTTGTGTTTGTAAAAATATATACTCAGGATATCTTTCCATTAATCTTAATACTGTTGAAAACGACCTTGCACATTTCTCTCTAGTGTGTTTTAATCTCCAAAGCCAAGCAACATCTATATGAGTGTGTCCAATACAAGTTACATTAACTACTGAATGTTTATAAATTTTATCTATTTCTTTATTTAAGTAATCTGATGCTTCATGTAGTGAATTATAAAAATCTTCATTACCTGGATACGCCCAATCAATTAATTTAAATGCATTATTTAGTATTTTTGTTAAGTGAACTTTATCTGGAGAATACTCGTCTAGCTCTCCTATTGTTTCTAAAATTACACTTGCATTGTAGAATAAATCATCTACTTTTTCATCTAACCACGCTAATTGAGCTCTATTTATACGATGCTCTTGTTCTCTTGGAATTCCTCCTCCTTCAAGCCCAGTCCATAGTCTAAATATTAATTCTACCCTAGTTCCATTAATATCTTTAGGTAAAAATACTTCTTTGTGATTACTATCAACCCCTTGGTAAGGCTTATCATTTAGATAAAATAACGATTCAAATCCAGAGTTGTTCCCAGCTCCAGTTTCTCCGAAATCAAATATCCCAACAACAGTTTTATTCTCCCAGTTTGATGGTATATCAACTTCCTTTTGCATCCAAAGGTATAAATCTCTTCCTTTCCATATCTCCCCAGTTTTTATAACTCCATCATACTCAGTTGGAATATTAGGCGCTATATCTCTGTCCCCATTTAACTTCGTGTTAAAATATTCAAGTTCTACTTTATCTCTATATCTATAATCATCTAGTTCATGTATTCTATTTCTAAGCTTATCTATTGTATAAAACATATCTTTCATGCTTTTTTCTCCCCCTTCGATAATATAGTCTCATTATATTTAGAAACGTTTTCACTGTCAATTTGATATAAACATCTATATTTACTTAGTATAGCTTTTATAATATAAGTGTAGTTTTAGCTTATTTTTTGTTAATTAGTTCTTTATTTTTATCAATTGTAAAAAGTGTACAAACTTAAGTTTATATTCATTATTCTTATATAAAATTAATATACAGCACTACTTTGAAAACATTTTCTTAAATTATTCTATTTTATATAATATAATTAACTTAAATTAATTAGTTATTATGGAGGTTTAACAATGAAAAAACTTGAAGATATTAAGCTATTTAGAGATTTAGAAGAAGCTTCTTTAAAATATAGAGATTTAGAGTTTAAAAACAAAGATACAGAAATTGAATATAACACTCAATTACAAAATCTTTTAATTAGTTATAAATCACAACTACCTCAAATAAAAAATAGATACGATTTTATATCAAAACAAGTTAAAGATCAATCTAATTACTACTCTTCTAAAAATGTTTATAATACTATAATTAGTTTGAACAACTTAGTTAGCTCTAAATGTGATTATATAAAAAATTACGATTTAGATAGAGAACATACATGTGTGTATGCAGTAATAGGGTCAACTGTGGATGAGCTTTCTTTAATTAATAACTCTATAAAGAATAAAGATTTCTTAAAAGATAAGCATACTTATTTATACATATATGAAAAAATATCAATAAATAGCTTTATGAACTTTTTAGCTTTAAAAGATATGTCTATAAATAAAAACTTAATAGATGCTTTATCTCAATTAGTACTTGCTCAAATTCAGTCAGTAGCTCTTGTATCTTTATAAAACAAAAAGGTTGTAAAACTTTTACAACCTTTTTATATAAGTATCTGAATTTGGCAACTATATGTTTTAGTATTAAAAAAATCATTAAATAACTCAATTTCAATAAATTTTTTTACTTCTAAGTTATTTTCTTTTATGTATTTTACAATTTTATTTATACATTCTTCCTCATTTTCTTTTGTGTATGCTAATGTTAAATAATCACCTTTAGGCAATAAATCTATATGTTTATCTATTTTGATATTTTCATCTTTGATTACTTCATTAAATACATAAAATGGTTCTACTTCTCCCTCAGAATTAAAATCATATCCAATTCCTCTTTCTATAGAGATATTTAAATTTTTATTTTTAATAATTTTTTCTAATTCTGAATACGGAATAAGCTCTTTTAAACTTCCTACTTCTTTACACGGTGCTATTACTATATATCTATCATCAAAATGTTTAATCCTTATTTCTCCATCTTTTATTAATGCTTTTGAATATTCAACACTATTGTTTAAACTATCAATATTCGTTATTATTTCTTTCATTTTTATTATATTTTCTTCAGCTTGTAATTTTTTTATATGCAAAAACTTTAAAAGTTTTTCTGTTTCACAATCCTTAAAAATTTCCTGGAGCTCAACTATACTAGTTCCTAGTGCTCTACATCCCTTTATTACATCAATATGTATGAATTGGTCTATCGAGTAATATCTATACCCAGTGTTATCATCTATATATTTAGGAATTAAGATTCCAACTTTATGATAATACCTTAATGCTTTTACAGTTACTTTTTTTATTTTTGAAACCTCTCCTATAGAGTATAAATTTTTCATAAATTTTCATCCCCTAATTTTAAATTTTTCGCATTGACTCTCCCTTTAGGGTATACATTACTATCATTATAAGGTATTTTCAACAGAAATTTTACTTTTAATTCATTAGTTAGAAAGGATAGTGTGTCTATATGAAAAATGTAGTTTATAGAAATTTAGAGAAAAAAGATTATAATCGTATTAAAGAATTAATTAATAATGCATTTGGGTTTAGTGAATTTATAAAAGATAGTAATTTATTAGAATCGATATTAAATATTTACTTACAAGGATGTCTTTTAGATAGTTCATTTAGCAAGGTTGCTGTAAAAGATAATGTTGTTATTGGAATAATATTAGGAAATGCAAAAAATGATAAAAAACATTTAAGAAAACTTTCTAATATTTTAAGTTGGGTTTCTAGTGGTACAAAATTAGCTTTTTCTAGTAAAGAAAATAAAAACGCTATAAAGGAATTTTCTAAAGTATCACAAACTTATAAAGAAATTATCCAAGGTAAGGAAGACGACTTCCAAGGTTGTATTCAATTATTTATTGTGTCCGAAGAATCTAGAGGTCTTGGAGTAGGAAAAACATTAATTAAATATCTATCTAACTATATGATTGATATGAAAGTTAACAGTATCTATTTATATACGGATACTAGATGTAATTATGGATTTTACGATAGTCAAAACTTTAATCGTCTAAATGAAAAAGAAATTTATTTTGATACAATTCCATCTAGTTTAAATATTTTTTTATATGGATATAAGTTCAACTAAATATAGGAGGTACCTTTTGGTACACTCCTAATTTAAAAATTATCAATTTTACTTACCTTTAATATACTTTCATTTTCTGATAGTAAGCTAATCAAATCATTTATACATATAAGCTTTAAGTCTTTTAATGTATATATAACATTAAATTCATCTACAAACTCTATAGATTCAATTTGTAATTGTAAATCTTCAATTGAATTTTTTAATTCTTTTATAGCTTCGGTTTTAGATTTGTATTTTATAATAAGTTTTATCTTTGTAGATTTATTTATATACTTACCTTCTATTTTCTTTAAAACTACAAGGACTATTATTGTACTAATACCACCTAAAATACTTACTTCATAAAATCCCATTCCTGTAGCGATTCCAATACATGCAACTGTCCAAATAGAAGCTGCTGTAGTTAGTCCTTTAACAGAACCTTTAGTTTTTATTATAGTTCCAGCTCCTAAAAATCCTATTCCAGAAACTACTTGGCCAATAAATCTTCCATCATTCACCTTTACTATTCCTGAAAGGGCTGGCTCACTTGTTATTTGGCTTAGTGCTAAACTCGCTAACTGTACTTGTATTAATGCAGCTATTGTTGCACCTAAACAAACTAATGCATGAGTTCTAAATCCTGCCGATACATTTTCTCTTTCTCTATTAAAACCAATTATACCACCTATAAAAATAGATAGTAAAATTCTTATAACTATATCTTGTATTTTCATAAGATTACTCCTACTTATAAATCTTTTTTAGTAAGATATATACCCTATATAAATTAAATTTATCAAGATATAAGTTTAAATATCTACTTATTTAATTTCCCTAGTTTTTCATTAATACTTCTTACTCTATGACTGAATATATTCCATACCACAATATAAAAAACTATGAATGTCAAAATAAATGAAGCTATTCCAAAAAAGTTCTTAGGCATCCATCCTGTTAAATATGAAATTGGAAAATACACAATTGTAATAAGTATTAAATTTATAGACGTCTGTTTTAATAAACTCCATTCTTCTATGGAGTATACAACACTTAGTCCTGTACAATAAAACCCCATAACCGCTGAAGCTAAAAATTGAATAAAAAACTGT
The DNA here is from genome assembly GCF_032465715.1 of Paraclostridium sp. MRS3W1. Classification (NCBI taxonomy): domain Bacteria; kingdom Bacillati; phylum Bacillota; class Clostridia; order Peptostreptococcales; family Peptostreptococcaceae; genus Paraclostridium; species Paraclostridium sp. MRS3W1. The sequence continues at coordinate 28,393 of NZ_JAWDJM010000124.1, forward strand.
TCCCTTGTTGTTTCAAAACTACTTATATCGTTAGTTAATAAAATTATAAAAAACACTAATTGGCCTATAAATACCCCTCCCGGTATTCCATAACACACACCTCTATGTATAAATGTTTTTATATACTTACTCATTTTAAAAACCTCCATTTTTTAAATAATCTTTTATTTTTGATATGTATCTTCTAGATATACTTTCCTTTTTGCCATTTATAAAATTAATAGTTAAATTTCCACTAAAACTCATATCTATATTTTTAACTTTCTTTAAATTTACAATAGAAAATTTCGAAACTCTGATAAATGATGTATTTTTAAAATTCTCTTCTATTTCATATAGCCTTTCATCTACTTCGTATCTAAAATCTTCAGTTTCAACAAATACTTTTTGATTTTCACTGTAGAAAAAATATATATCTTTCACATCTACTATATATACCTTTTTATCTGATTTGCCTAAAATGTATTTATTTTTTGTAGTTTTTAGTTTTTCTAAAATTTCTATAGTCTCATCATTCATTTCATTTGACCTTAATATAACTTGAGTTTCTTCATACCTTTTGTCTATATCTATATCTATTTTCACATCCTTGACCCCCTATCTGAGTTTAATTATACATCATCAATTTTTTAATTCTATAAATTATATATAAAAGGTGTTTTTAGTTGTATAAGCGGTATTTTTTTGAACATAAAAAAGAAACTATATTATTTAATATAGTTTCTTTTCTTATAATAAAAATTTATTTAATTTTATTTTTCATGAGAGTAAAGAGTTCCACCTATTAACTCTTCTTCTTTTTCTAAATATTCTCCAACTCTTGGGTTTATTGCTTTAAAGAACATATTTAAGAAGTTTAATAATATAAAGAATACTACATATGTTGCTATAAATATTTCTATATTACCTAATAAATTAAATATTTCTCCTAATTTTGCATGTCCTATAGATGTAAAGTATGCAGCTAACTTATAAGCCGCTAAAGTAGCTATTGCTAATGGGAATGTAAATGATGCATATGTTGGTTTAAATCCTTCTTTAAATAATTTTAGTATATATCCATATACAACCACTAAAAGAATTAATCCTGTTACTATTAACCAAGTTAACATATATATATTAGGATTTGGATCTATTGTTAATATGCCTACTACTCCAAGTGGTGCAGGTGAACAAACTATACCAACAGTAGGTAATTTTTTATCATCTAGTATCTCACTTTTAAATACTATATAAAGAACTACTGGTAAAAGTATTGTGTAGAATACAAATCCAAACATTAACATGAACTGAGCTATTTCAGGTATTATACCTCCCATACCTTTACTAGCAACACTACCTGTTATCATACCTGTATATACGATAAAACAAGTTGGCATTATATTGCTAAATTTCTTTTCTTTAATTCTTATTACTGTATAAAAAATAATTATTGCATAATGATATATAGCTGCCCCTATCCATAATGTACTACATACAGTTGGAAACTTAGGATAGAAGTATCCACAAACTAACCAAGTTACCATCCCAAGAGTTGGGTAAAATGTTCCTACAACTGGGTCTTTTAGCTCTTTATACATTACTTTTGGAAATTTTATTAATCTTATAAGCATAAGAGTAAGCATTCCTAATGCTATAGCTATAGCAATTGGTTTTAAATATCCGATATTTTTAATTTGCCAACTATTGCTAAGTGTTATAAATGCTAAGCACGTTCCACTTATACCTATATGCATGTTCTCAAGTTTATTTATATATTTATTCATTTAACCACCCTCTATTATGATATTTTGTATTTATAAATTATTTTTTTAAGTCTGATTTAATTTTTAATTACATATATATATATACCTCTCAAGTATTGATTTTACACAGTTTTAAGCAATTTTACTAATTCAAGTTTTTCATACTTATCATTTATTTTTTTAATGGTTATCTATGTATCCATTAATTTAACTTATCTTTAGCTATTTTTAAATTTGAAAATTTTATAGTTTTTTTGCATAAAAATATCCTATATAAACAAACATTTTTATCAATGTTTTATATATAGGATACATAAAAATATAATTATTAAATTTTATAAGTCTATTTCATTAAGAATTCTTTTAAGCTCTCTTAATTCATCGGTACTTAAAGTTAATCCTTTTCCCATTTTATCATGATTCGAATCCCAATCTCTTATATCAAATTTAGGTGCTCTATCATTCCAACTTACTAAATTTAATTCTTTTCTCCATCCATTTGAAGTTTCCGAAATAACACCAAAGTTTTCTTGTATATCAAATTTTATACCTGCCATATCATCACCTCTTAATTATTTTCCTGTATATAGTTCAAATCTATAAACTTGATTAGTTATATTATCTTCTCTTCCTTCTTCTACCTTCTCTTGAAACATTTTAAGTGGTCTAACGTACATATCATAAGGAGGATAAAGCATTTGATATGATACTAATTCCTCTCCCGTTTCTGAATGTTTCACTATACTATGTACATAATATAAATTCCCTTTAAAATGTCTGTATGGTCTTTGAACCTTTATTTCATTACTCATAATTTTCACCTCTTTTTACCCTTATATACCCAGTTTTAAATTTTTTATTTATACTTTTACACAGCTAAACTAGCTTCTTTATTTAACATTGATAATAGTTCAGATATATCAGAAATTTCGTATGTAGGTTTTATATCGTTAGATTTTTTATCTAAAGGATTAAACCATACACAATCAATACCAAAATTATTAGAACCCTTTATATCAGAAGCTAAACTATCTCCTATCATAAGAGTATCTTCTTTTTTCATAAAATCGTACTTATTAAAAATTATTTCGAAAAACTTAGAGTTTGGCTTTTCAACTCCCATTTCTTCTGAAATAAATACATCATCAAATAAATACACCATTTTAGAATCTTTAAGTCTTTGTTTTTGAGTCTTTCCTATTCCATTAGTTCCTGCAAATATCTTGTATCCTCTATTTTTTAATTCCATTAAAGTTTCCATAGCTTTGGGAATTGTTTTATGTCCTTTAGTTAAGCAATTTTGATATTCTTTTTCTACTATTTCACCTTTAACATCATATCCATACAAAGCAAAAAATTCTTCGAATCTTTTAGTTAGTGCCTCTTCTTTTTCTATAGTTCCTTGTTCTATCTGACTCCAAAATCCTCTATTTATAGACTTATACTGATTAAATGATTTTTTATTAAAAGGAATATTATACTTTTTAAAAATAACTTTTAAAGAGTTTCTTTCGTTATCTTGAAAGTCTAATAAAGTATCATCTAAGTCAAATATTAAATGTTTATATTGTTTCATGTCTTCACCTCTTTTTATATAATACTCTATTTTAATTAAAAATAATATGGATTTAATTAAATTTTGAACCTAAATTAGCTTCTCCTATTTAAATTAAAAATAGAGAAGAGCTTAAAAGTACTCTTCTCTAACATCCACAATTAGGGGTAACTTCTACAGGTATAACTCTATCTAAATCAGTTCCCTTACAACACATTTTTAAAAATCCGCAACCTACCCTTTCCCCTACAAATGTTGTGCAAAAACACCCATCTCCAAAGCTAAGAGCTGGACTAAAGCTAAGATTTCCTATGCTGTAATCAGATAGTTCAAATTCAATAAGAGGATTCTTTACAGGGTGGCCGTGCTCATCTACTAATATTCCAAATATCATTTGCTTACAACCGCACATAACCTCAACCTTATACGGGAACATTAACTTAAGACAAACAGGTCTTGGTCCATGAGGCTTACATTCTGTTTTCTTTTTCTTTCTACCTCTATAGCTATCATCTAATACAAGTTCTTCCTTATCAAAATTTATTTTATCTAGTATAAACTGATGAAGTTCTTCTTCATTCGTTATATGTTTTCCATCTATCATAAAATTAAATTTACTCATAAACCCTCCCACCTCATAATAATTTTAAAGAATACTATATATTATGTTTAAGTCTTGAAAGTTGTTCATACTAAAATAGAGTCTTAGTTTTTGTATAATAAAAAATTCGCTTCGCTCATGTCGCCAACGACTCCGTCCGTTGCTCAAAATGTCATTTTTTACTTTCACCAAAACATTTGTATCACTATGTTACATAAGTTATCCACAAAATTTAATTAAGTATAATTTCCTTAAGCGTAAAAAAAGTAGTAATCTTAACCTAAGATTACTACTTTTCCCTGTTAGCTTGCCTTTTTAAAAGTTTCAACTTCTTCTTTTAACCAATTCTTACCTTCAACTAGTCTTGCAACTAGCATAGAACTTACTGTATTTCCAGTTGTGTTAAGTACAGTGTTAGGTATATCTGTTATTGTAGTTATTACTGTTAATAAAGGAATTGCTTCAACAGGGAATCCGAAGATGCTTACCACGAGCATCTCACCTATAAGTCAGCCACCTGCTACAGGAGCCATAAATACTCCAACAACAAGTACTGTAACTAATAAGTTTAATATGTTCGATGGATCTGCCATATTTCCACCTAGTATTCCAGTTAAAAATGCAACTTTTACTATAACGGATAATACCGAACCATCTTTATGTATATTAATCCCTAAAGGTATAACTGTTTCAGCTATATCATCTGGTACCCCTATTTTTTTACTTGCTTCTAAGTTAGATGGTATACAAGCAGAGCTTGAAGATGTCGCAAGAGCTGTAGCTATTGGACTTATAGAGTTTTCATAGAATTTCTTAACTCCTTTTTTACCACCTGATAAGTATGCATATAATGTATAACATACTGCAAAGTATATTGCAGCTAATACACAATAAGTTAAAAATACTCTTATGTAACCTGCTATTATTTCTTGACCTAGTTCACCTATAATCGATGCTGTATAACATCCTAAACCTATAGGCCCCAACTTCATTATAATTCCTACTACATTTAATATTACATTTGTTCCTTCATTAAGTATATTCTTTATAGTCTTTGCTTTTTCTCCTAAAACGGCAATTGAACTTCCTATTAGTACTGCAAATACTACTAATTGTAATAAGTTACCGCTTGAGAACAATTCACTAAAATCAGAAACTGTAACTGAATTTACTATTTGAGTTAGTAAATTTCCTTTTGATGTTAATTTTTCTTGGTCTGGAGCAACCATCATTTCTTTTACTGAGTGAATATCGATTCCTTTTGATGGATTGAAAATTATAGTACCTATAATACCTACGACTGCCATTACTAATGTAGTTAATGTGAAAACAATAATTACATTTTTCATTATTTTCCCGAATCTTTGCATGCTATTGACGTTTGCAACCCCCGATGCAACGCTGAAGAACACAAGTGGGACTACGATCATCATGATTAGATTGATGAATAAATCTCCAAATGGTTTAAGAACTGTAGCTTTTGGCCCTAGTATAAGTCCTACTATGGCTCCAATTATTGTACAACCTAGTAACACAAATGAAGACTTATACGTTTTTAAAAAGTCTTTCATGTGTAAACCCCTTTCCTGATATGAGTAAATTTGTCACTCCCGAAGAACATTGTATGCAAAATAGTTTTCAAAGTCAATGAGTATAGTTTTTTACAATATTTTACATATATTTTATAGTTTTTAACTATATATTGAATAACAATATAAAAATAAGGCTATGAACTTAATATCCATAGCCTTATATATTAATCTTATATTGATTTTTCTTCACTTTCTTCTTTTATATTTTTCTTATTTGCTACTCCGGTAAGCATAAGCGTTAACGCCCCATCAGCAGTTACATTGCACGCTGTTCCAAAACTATCTTGAAGGGCAAATATAGTTAAAATAAGAGCCGTTCCTGTCTCATTAAATCCTAATACACTAGTTATTAATCCAAGTGATGCCATAACTGTTCCGCCTGGAACTCCTGGAGCACCTATAGCAAATATACCAAGTAAAACTATGAATAATATCATCGATGATACATCTGGCAACTTACCATAAAGAATTTGTGAAACTACCATAACGAAAAATACTTCTGTTAAAACTGATCCACATAAATGTATATTTGAAAATAATGGTATTGAGAAATTTAAAATATCTTTTCTTAAAACTTTGGATTTTTTCGCACATTCAATTGAAACAGGCAAAGTTGCCGCTGAAGACATACTTCCTACGGCAGTTAAATATGCAGGTCCATAGTGTTTTAATACTTCCATAGGATTTTTACCCGACATAAACCCACTTAAAGCATATAAAAATGCAAGCCATATAAAATGCCCTATAAGAACTATAATGATTACTTTTATAAATACTGGCAATTGATTTGTTATAGATCCTTCATAAGCTAATGTTGCAAATGTAGTTGCAATAAAAATTGGAAGCAATGGAATTACTATTTTTTTTACTAAGCTAAGAACTATATCTTGAAATTGATCTAATAGTTTTTCAAATAAATCTGCCTTTGTCCAAGCAGTTGCAAGACCTAATATTATTGATAAAAATAAAGCACTCATAACAGGCATAATTTGAGGAATGTCTAATTGAAATATAAGAGCTGGTAATTCTCTTAAAGTGTCTGTAGTTGATTGTATTGATAATTTTGGAATTAACATATATCCGAAAATAGCAGAAAATGTAGCTGCTCCGATAGAAGATATGTAAGCAAAAGTTATAGCATACCCTAAGAGTTTAGAAGCATTACTTTTAAGTTTTGCAATAGATGGAGCTATAAATCCTATTATTATTAAAGGAACTGCAAAGAAAATTACCTGACCTAAAATATACTTTAATGTTACTATAACATTCATAAAAGATTTTGGTGAATAAAGTCCAATTAACAATCCTAAAAAGACAGCTAATATGAGTTTGAATATTAAGCTATCAAATAATTTTTTCATAAAAATCCCCCCCTCTTTAAATGTTATATAAACAAAATAGTGTAGTCAACTAACTCTTCACTTTATAGATATTTTCAATAAAATCTATTTAACTGTATAGAGTTCTTTTATACATAAAAAATGAACTCTAATTAGAGTTCATTTTATCTTATACTTTTATTTTCCTTTAAAAAAGTCTTCTATCTTTTGTCCGAAAGTCTTCTTTTTTTCATGAACTTCATCTCCACAAGACTCCGCAAATGCTTTTAGAAGTTCTTTTTGCTTATCATTTAATTTTTTAGGAATTTCAACTGTAACCTTAACATATTGATCACCTCTTGCATTCCCTCTCATTTTTGATATACCTTTTTCTCTTAATCTAAATACTGTTCCTGTTTGAGTTCCTGCTGGAACATTATACATTACTTTACCATCTAAAGTAGGAACTTCTATTTCGTCTCCAAGTGCAGCTTGAACAAATGTTATAGGTAATTCAAAGTATACATCATATCCATCTCTTGTAAATAATGTATGAGGCTTAACATTTACTATTATATATAAGTCTCCCCTAGGTCCACCTTTTGATCCTAAGTCACCTTGACCACTTAACTTAATTATTTGATCATTATCTATACCTGCTGGTATATCAACTTCTATAGTTTTAGTTTTTCTAATCTTTCCATTTCCACTACATTTAGGACATGGTGATTCTAAAACTTCTCCTTCTCCGTTACATGTAGAACAAGTTCTAGTACTCATTATATTTCCAAACGGTGTTCTTTGAGCTGTTCTAACCTCTCCAGAACCGTTACATGTTGGACAAGTTTTTTTAGATGTTCCATCTTTTGCGCCGCTTCCGTGACATTCACTACACTCTTCAGTTCTATTTATCTTTATAGATTTTTTAACTCCAAATGCAGCTTCTTCAAATGTAATAGTTACAGTTTGTTTTATGTCAGCTCCACGTTCAGGACCTCTTCTTCTAGGTCTTCCTCCGCCAAAGCCGCCTCCGAACATATCACCAAATATATCTCCGAATATATCTTCAAAGCCTCCAGCTCCACCGCCAAAGCCTCCAAATCCGCCTTGTCCTCCGAAGCCTCCATTTACACCATCATGACCAAATTGATCATAATTAGATCTCTTTGTATCATCTGATAATACTTCATATGCTTCGTTTACTTCTTTAAACTTTGCTTCTGCTTCTTTATCATCTGGGTTTCTATCTGGATGATATTTCATTGCAAGTTTTCTGTATGCTTTTTTTAACGTTTGTGCATCAGCACCTTTGTCGACACCTAATACTTCATAATAGTCTCTTTTAGCCACGCTTGCCACCACCTTCGTATTACATAACAATAGCTTGTAGACGTCTACAAGCTATTATTAATTTTATATATTTATTATATACAAGTAACGTTGATTTTCAAATACTATTTTTGATCATCTACTTCTCTGAAATCAGCATCTACTACATTGTCATCTTGTTTAGCTTCTTCTTGAGCTCCACCTTGTGCTTGTTGATCTTGAGCAGTTTGTTGATACATTTGCTCAGCTATTTTGTGGAACTTTTTGTTTAATTCTTCTAAAGCTTTATTTAATTCTTCAGCTGTAACGTCTTCTTTAGCTTTTAATTCTTTTAATTTAGCTATTTCTGCTTCAACTTCAGATTTAGCATTAGCATCAACTTTATCTCCAGCATCAGCTAAAGTTTTTTCCATTTGGTATATAGTAGCTTCAGTTTGATTTAATGCTTCTATTTTTTCTTTCTTTTGTTTATCTGCTTCAGCATTCATCTCAGCTTCTTTAACTTTTGCTTGTATTTCTTCTTCACTTAAGTTAGTTCCTGAAGTTATAGTTACCTTTTGCTCTTTTCCTGTTCCTAAATCTTTAGCTGTAACGTGTACTATACCGTTAGCATCTATATCAAAAGTAACTTCTATTTGAGGTATTCCTCTTGGAGCTGGTGGTATATCAGTTAATTGGAATCTACCTAAAGTAGTGTTGTCGAAAGACATACTTCTTTCACCTTGTAAAACATGTATATCAACAGCAGTTTGGTTATCTGCAGCAGTTGAGAATACTTGAGATTTTTTAGTTGGTATTGTTGTATTTCTTTCTATTATCTTAGTCATTACATTACCCATAGTTTCTATTCCTAAAGATAATGGAGTAACGTCTAGAAGTAATAAGTCTTTAACATCTCCAGCTAAAACTCCACCTTGTATAGCAGCACCTGCAGCAACACATTCATCTGGGTTTATACCTTTGTGAGGTTCTTTTCCTATGAATTTCTTAACAGCTTCTTGAACAGCTGGTATTCTTGTAGATCCTCCTACTAATAATACATCATCTATATCAGAAGTTGAAAGTCCAGCATCTTGTAATGCTCTTCTAGTTGGTTCCATAGTTTTTTCTACTAAGTTTGCTGTTAACTCATCAAACTTAGCTCTTGATAAATCTATGTTAAGATGTTTTGGTCCTTCAGCTGTAGCTGTTATGAAAGGTAAGTTTATGTTTGTACTCATTGTTGAAGATAATTCTTTTTTAGCTTTCTCAGCAGCTTCTTTTAATCTTTGAAGAGCCATTTTATCATTTCTTAAATCTACACCTTCAGATTTTTTGAATTCTTCAGCTAAGTAATCTATTATAACTTGGTCAAAGTCATCTCCACCTAATCTGTTGTTACCAGCAGTAGCTAAAACTTCAAAAGTTCCATCTCCTATTTCTAGTACAGATACGTCAAATGTTCCTCCACCTAAGTCAAATACTAATATTTTCTTTTCTTGATCTAATTTATCCATACCGTAAGCAAGTGCAGCTGCAGTTGGCTCATTTATTATTCTCTTAACATCAAGTCCTGCTATTCTACCTGCATCTTTAGTTGCTTGTCTTTGAGCATCTGTAAAGTATGCTGGAACTGTTATAACAGCTTCAGTTACAGGTTGCCCTAAGTAGCTTTCAGCATCTGATTTTAATTTTTGTAATGTTATAGCTGATATTTCTTGTGGACTATAATCTTTTCCATCTATATTAACTTTGTAATCAGTTCCCATGTGAGTTTTGATAGATATTATTGTTCTATCTGCATTAGTAACTGCTTGTCTTTTAGCAGGCTCTCCTACTATTCTTTCTCCATCTTTTGTAAATGCAACTACTGATGGTGTAGTTCTCATTCCTTCGCTATTTGCTATTATTTGAGGTTCTCCACCTTCTAATACTGCAACACAAGAGTTTGTTGTTCCTAAGTCAATTCCTATTATTTTTCCCATTTTAATATCCTCCTTAAAAATTTATATGTTAATTGATATTAATTCAATTTTATTTTTTATTCTATGTTAGCAAGATACTTTAACCATTGATGGTCTTAGCACCTTTGTACTTAATTTATACCCTTTTTGTAAAACCATAACCACTTGGTTTGCTGGTGTTCCATCTACTGCTTCTTGCATAACTGCTAAGTGTAGGTTTGGATCAAATTCTTGACCTTCAGCTTCTATTTCTTCTAGTCCGAATTTTTCAAATGTAGCTTTTAATTGTTTTTGCACCATATCTATGCCTTTATACATGTTATCTTCTTTATCTGTACAAGCATCCATAGCTCTTTCCATATTATCCATAACAGGTATTAATTCATTTAATATTTTCTCATTAGCAAATACACCCATAGTTTCTTTCTCTTGTTGAGTTCTTCTTCTATAGTTTGCGTACTCTGCTTGAAGTCTTTGAAGAGTATCTGTAAGTTCTTCTATCTTGCTATCTTTCTCATCAGCTTCATCTACTTCTTTAGCTTCAGTATCCTCTTCTATAGCTTCTTCGATAACTTCTTCTACTTCCTCTGATGCATTATCTTTTATATCTTCTTGTAATTCTTCTTGTATATTGTTTTCCAAAACTTACACCCCTAACTATTTTTTGTTTAGTAGTAGTCCCATGTAATTTAATATAGAGTATACTTTTGAATAATCCATTCTTGTTGGACCTATCAAGCTTATTTTACCTACTACATTTTTATCTATATTGTAAGTTGCAGTTATAATACTACAATCTTGAGCTACCTCACATTCATTATCGCTTCCGATAATTATATTTAGGTTTTCTTTTTGTATTCCTTTAGATTTAAGCATACTCGATATATTTTCTTTCTCTTCCAGCATATTTAGAAATGTTTTAGCTCTAACAACATCACTAAATTCTGGGAAATTAAATATATTAGTTGCTCCGCTTAAAGATATCGCTGTGTTGCTTTCTTCAAAATCGAAGTTTAGTGCATCAATAAGCTTATCAATAAATAAAGAGTTTTCTGTTATTTCATATTTTATATAGTTTAGAAAATCTTCATCAATTTCAGTTATATTTTTTCCTGAAAGCTTCTTAGTAAGATTATCAGAAATTAAATTAAGTTTAGATTGATCAATCTGTATATTGGTTGATATAATAGTATTTTTTATTTCACCTTTTTCTGTAACTATTATTAAAACCATACTTTTTTCATCTAATCCAACCAATTGAACATGTTTTATAACTTGAATATTTGATGTATTTTTAGTAACAGCTATAGTTGTATAATTAGTTAATCTAGATATCAACTTAGATGTTTCATGTATCAAATCTTTCATATAATTCATGTTTTGGTTTATTGATTCTTCTATTAAATGTTTTTCAATATCATTTAATTCGCATGTACTCATTAAAGAATCAACATACAACTTATATCCTTTTTCTGAAGGAATTCTCCCTGAGGAGGTATGAGGTTGAATCAAATATCCTAATTCTTCTAGGTCAGCCATTTCATTTCTTATCGTAGCTGCACTAACTCCTAGCTCATACTTTTTAGAAAGAGTTCTAGACCCTACAGCTTCTGCAGTTTCTATATAATCTTTAACAATAGCTTTAAGGATATTTAGTTTTCTTTCATTTAATTCCATATAATCCAAAGCCTCCTCTTTTGTTAGCACTCATTTAGTTGGAGTGCTAAAAGATTATATATATTTTATATCACTTTAAATTTGCTTTGTCAACACTTTTTGATTAATTTAAGAATTCTATGAACACACTATTAGAAATTTCTCTTCCTTTTTGAGTTAGAGAAATGTTTTTTCCGTCAAATCTAACAAGCTCTCTTTTTATAAGCTTATCCATAACTTCTTGATATATATCATAAAAATCTGTATCAAATCTTTCTTTAAATATATCTATATTTATGCCTTCATTCATTCTAAGCCCCATAAATATAAATTCCTCTATCTTATCTTTTTTAGTTAATTCGATTTCTTCACTAACAGGCCTTATATTTTGCATAATACACTTATTGTATTCACATATATCTTCTATATTTGAATATCTAGTATCCCCTATAAAACCTGACGCTCCTGGACCTAGACCTAAATAGTTGTCACACTTCCAATATATAATATTATGTTTACATTCTAGATCTTCTTTTGAATAATTAGATATTTCATACTGGTTATATCCATGCCTTTTTAAAGTGTCTATTGTATAGTTATACATATTTATATCTGTATCTTCATCTAATAATTCAAATTCTTTATTTTGATACATATAATATAACTTCGTTCCCTCTTCTAATATAAGTGAATACGCAGATATGTGTGACGGATTTAACTTTATAATTTTATCCAATGTATCTTTCCATTCTTGAGTTTTTTGGTTTGGAAGCGCATACATTAAATCTATATTTATATTTTCAAATCCTATATCCAATGCATCGTAATAGTTTTTCTCAAATTCTTCATATGTATGTATTCTTCCTATAGATTTTAAATGATAATTTTGAGTAGCTTGAAGCCCTATACTCAATCTATTTATACCCATTTTTTTCATAGCTTCAAGCTTTTCTCTATTTATTGTTCCTGGATTACATTCAATAGTTATTTCTGCGTCTTTTTTTATATTAAAATTTTCATTTATATTATTAACAAGTTCTTGCAGTTCATCTACAGTTAAAATGCTTGGAGTTCCTCCTCCAAAGAATACTGTATCAAAACACTTGTCCTTAAATTCGTCTTTATAAAATTTCATTTCTCTTTCTATATTTATTAGATATTCTTTCTTTTGATTACTATTAATTTTATACGAGTTAAAATCACAGTAATAACATTTTTGCGCGCAAAACGGCACATGTATATATAGTCCTAACATAATTACTCCTTAATATTTAAATATAATTATATCTATTATACCTCAAAACATAACTATTCTAATCTTATTCATCTAAAATTCACATAAAATATTCATTTATTTAACTTCTATATAAACCACGTAATAATTTCCTTAAGCACAAAAAAGAGATAGTAAAATTACTATCTCTTTTTTATCTATTTTTAAATAATTAATTAATTATTTTCTTGTTTTTTTGACATTACTGAGTAAACTGGTAACCCTATAGCCGTAACTATTAATCCACCAGCAGCTACTAAAGTATTATTCATTAATTGGTTAACTATAACGAATAATCCACCAGCTATTGCTATTAATGGTATTATTGGGTATAAAGGCACTCTGTATGGTCTTTCTAAGTTTGGTTGGTCTTTTCTTAACTTCATTACTCCTATGAAAGTTAATACATAGAATACCCATATTATGAATATTGTTAAATCTGTTAATAAGTTGAATTGTCCTGATAATGCATATAAACAAGCAAGTATTGCCATTAAGAATATTGCATTTGCTGGAACTCCACCTTTATTTAACTTACATAATGCTTTACTTCCTGGTAATGTACCTTCACAAGCTAATGCGTAAGATACTCTAGGTCCAGTTAATAAGTATCCATTTAATCCACCGAATACAGATATTAATATACCAACTGTTACTATTTTACCACCCATTGGTCCAAATATTCTTTCTGCAACTAATGATGCTGGAGCACTTACTGTTGCCATTTCACTAGCTGGTACAACCCATAAGTAAGCTAAGTTTATAACTACATAAACAGCCATAACTATTGATAAACCACCAACTATAGCTTTTGGTAAGTCTTTACCTGGGTTTTTCATTTCTCCTGCTATAGATCCAACATTTATCCATCCATCATATGCGAATAATGCTGCTATTAAAACTTGACCTAAAACAGCTCCCATAGATAAGTTTTCACCTATGAATGGAGTTGTTATTGAGTTATCTCCTGATCCATTTATAAATCCAAATACTATTATAACAGCTAATGGTATTAATTTACATATAGTTGCTACAGTTTGTATTGTTCCACCTAATTTAGATCCTACTGTGTTTAAAACTGCTAAAAATAATATAATTCCTAATGCTATTGGTAATACAACTGCCATATTAGTCTCACTTTGACCTATTAAAGTAGCTGCTTGTTGAGCAAATATTACACCTAATGCTGCTGCTGTCGCCGGGAAGAATAATACCGCTTGCATCCACCCTGTTAAAAATCCTAATCTGTCTCCATATATCTCTTTGATATATATCATCATACCACCAGTTTTTGGTATTGCTGCAGATACCTCTGCTGCTGTAAGTCCAGCTGCTATTGTTATAACCCCAGCTATAACCCATGCTAACATACCTAATCCTGGTGCTCCACCTGTTGCTGAATATATAGCTTGAGGCTTAAAGAATACCCCTCCACCTATAACCATACCAACAACTGTAGAAAGCGCTGCCGAAAAACCTAAAGTTTTTTGAAGTCCCTTGTTGCTCATCGTTTTCCTCCTTATATTTTTGCTTTATTAAAATGTCCAATATGAATATTACTACATTTTTTTATAAATAACAATACATTTCGACACTTTTATTTTTTTTTTTACAGTAGTTTAAATAAATTTATTTATTTTATAATTTAGGATAACCATTACCTCATTATTTTATTAAATTTTAGTTAGTTTTTATACTAAATTTTCTACATTTTTTGATTATTTCTACAAAAAAAATGAAGGGAAAATTCCCTTCATTTTATAATAATTAGCTATCTAATTTTAATACAGACATGAACGCTTTTTGTGGAACTTCTACAGATCCAATTTGTCTCATACGTTTCTTACCTTCTTTTTGTTTTTCAAGAAGTTTCTTTTTACGTGATATATCTCCACCGTAACACTTAGCAAGAACATCTTTTCTAAGTGCACTTATAGTTTCTCTAGCCATTACCTTATTCCCCACTGCAGCTTGTATAGGTACTGGGAATTGATGTCTAGGTATTTCACCTTTTAATTTTTCACACATTGACTTCCCTCTTGAGTAAGCTTTACTTTCATGAACTATAAAGCTAAGTGCGTCAACTTGTTCTTTGTTTATTAATATATCTAATTTTACAAGCTTAGAAGGAACATAATCCTTTAACTCGTAATCTAATGATCCATATCCTCTTGTTCTAGACTTTAGAGCATCGAAGAAATCATAAACAACTTCATTAAGTGGAAGATCATAGTGAAGCATTACTCTTTTTTCATCTATGTATTCCATATTTATCATATCTCCACGTCTCTCTTGGCAAAGTTCCATAACTGTACCTACATAGTCTTTAGGAACTATTATATCACCTTTTACCATAGGCTCTTCTATCATTTGTATCTCATCACGTTCTGGTAAGTTCGCTGGATTTTGTACCATAACTAATTCCCCATCAGTTTTTGTTACTTTATATATAACAGATGGTGCTGTAGTTATTATGTCTAAATCGAATTCTCTTTCTAATCTCTCCTGGATTATCTCCATATGTAATAGTCCTAAGAATCCACATCTAAATCCAAATCCTAATGCTGCTGAACTTTCAGCTTCAAATTCAAGCGCCGCATCATTAACTTGTAGCTTCTCTAAAGCATCTCTTACGTTTTCGTACTTTTCTCCTTCACCTGGGTATATACCACAATAAACCATTGGAGTAGCCTTTTTATATCCTGGCATTGGATTTTCAGTCGGGTTGTTAGCATCAGTTATTGTATCTCCGACACAACAACTTCTTATATCTTTTATACTAGCTGCAATGTATCCAACATCTCCAGCACTTAACTCATCTAACTCTCTTTGTCCTGGAGCCATAACACCAACTTCAGTTACTTCAAACTTTTTATTAGTGTTCATCATTTTTATAGTCATACCTTTTTTAACTGTTCCCTCATATACTCTAACGTATGCTACAACCCCTTTATATGCATCATAATATGAGTCAAATATTAATGCTTTTAAAGGAGCTTCTTTATCACCTTGTGGTGCTGGAACATTTTTAACTATAGCTTCTAATACATCTTCTATGTTTAATCCACTTTTAGCTGATATAAGTGGAGCTTCACTTGCATCAAGCCCTATTATATCTTCTATTTCTGTTTTTATTTCATCTGGTCTTGCACTTGGTAAATCTATTTTATTTATAACTGGTAATATTTCTAAATCTTGATCTATTGCTAGATAAACATTTGCTAATGTCTGAGCTTCAACACCTTGAGCTGCATCTACTACAAGTAATGCCCCTTCACAAGCTGCTAAACTTCTTGAAACCTCATAGTTGAAGTCTACATGTCCTGGAGTATCTATTAAGTTTAAGAAATACTCTTGTCCGTCCTTAGCCTTATAAACTAATCTAATATTTTGAAGCTTTATAGTGATTCCTCTTTCTCTTTCAAGATCCATGTTATCTAGTAACTGATCTTTCATCTCTCTTTCACTAACAAGTCCTGTATGTTGAATTAATCTATCTGCTAAGGTAGACTTTCCATGGTCTATATGCGCTATTATACTAAAATTTCTCGTTCTACTTTGTTTGCTGTCCACCTTTTATTCCTCCTTTTTATTATTATCATAACTTTTATTTTATAATATATCCGCAATTATGTAAATATTGATACAACAATTTAAACAAAGGTTCTTAAAATAATATTAGGGCTATCGTATCGATAACCCTAATTTATCTTAAATTATTAAGTTTGCTTATTTTTTCTTCTACATCTTTTACAGTTTTCATAAATGAACCATTTAAGTTTTCTATAAAAACTTCTATGTTGTACTTATCTATCTTCCCTATCATAAGTGTAGCCTCTTTATCCACTAAAAATATGCATACACTTATTACACAAACCATAGTTAATATAAACATTCCTCTATATATAGGCCTTCTAGATAGCTTTTTAATCTTTTCCTCTTTTTTACGTTCTATTCGGCTCATAGTTTTATCCTACATACCTTTTTCTTTTAAAAATTCATCTATTACTTCTGCAATATATTTAACTGATGCTTGAGCTTCTTCTATAGTGTTTGCATTTCCTCCTACTTCTAGTAACAATGGCTTATCTGACTTATATTGATTGAATTTTGCTTTTGGCTTTTTAACTACTGGTCTTGTTATTCCTGGGTATTTACTTTCAGCAAATGCTGTAATTTCTTTTGCTAATTGTAAATTGTTAGAATAGTTCTCACTCTTTTCACCTACAACAAATAAAAATTTAGCAACATTTTCTCCATTTATTTTAGTTGTACATGCATCATGGAAATCTTTCTTAGCTTTTTCACTTGCTATATCTCTACCATCTCTATGTAAATCTATTATTACATCAATACTTTTATATTTTGCCTGCATTGTTTCTATAGTTTTTAAACTTCTACTATATGCCCCTGTAAACTCCGGCATATCATGGTAAGTAGTATTGTGAACTACAGATCTTCCTCTTTTATCTAACTCTTGAGTTAAAAGTGCTCCAATTTCAAGGGTAGCATTTTCTTTATCATAAGAGTGGTAATTTCCTGTTGGAGAATTTACATAAGTTTCTCCTCCATGAGTATGATATATAAGAATTTGAGGCTGATCTTTTGTCGCTAATACATTATCTACATATTTGCTACTTGTAGATGACGCCTCTGTAGTTTTTTCTTTTTTCGATGAATCTTCAACTTTAGGAACATTTTCTTCTCCTACATACATCTTTACAAATTCATCTTCTTTATTTGTAGATTTTTTTTCTGATTTATTTTCCGCTTTGCTTGCTTCCTTTTCATTTTCAGATTTAGGTGTATCTACCTTAGTCTCTGGATAACTTGTATTTATAAGAAATTTTAAAAACTCATCTTCATTTAGTGCATACGATGTTTTGAAACATAACCCACATATAACACAGGTTAAAATGCTCAAACTAGCAACTTTTCTTCTCATATTATATCCTCCTTAATTTACAATTCTCCCAGGATGAAGCGATCTATTTAAGCCTTCGCTTATTATTACTGCTAGATTTTCAATCGTATCATCTATATCTTTTGGTGTAACTATTAAATTCTTATCATATGGTTCTAGTGATTCTCTTATAAAATGATATTTTTCTTCTTCTTTTAACTGTTTTAGCATGTTGTAAAAATCTTTGCTTTCTTTGGATTGTTCCATAAGATTATCAATTGCAAGGTCAAGTACATCACTAGTTAATGTTGCAGCATCAACTACTGTTGGAACTCCTATCGCTATTACATCTACCCCTAAATAGTCTTTATTTAATGCTTTTCGTTTATTACCAACCCCTCCTCCAGGTGAAATTCCAGCTGTTGAAATTTGTATCGTAGAGTTTACTCTCTCCATTTTTCTTGAAGCTAAGGCATCTATTGCTATAACTCTATCAGGCTTTATCATATCAACTATTGATTTTACAATCTCGCTTGTCTCTATACCTGTAATTCCCATTACCCCAGGACTAAGACCTGCAACTTCTGTAAAATCATCATCATATTCTTTGTTGTAGTTTTTAAATATATGTCTAGTTACTAGAGTTTTAGAAACAGCTTTCGGTCCTAATGCATCTGATGTTATATTCCAGTTACCAAGCCCTATAACTAACGTCTTTTTAGTTTTATCAGTTCCAAGTATATCTATTAGTTCATCTTTTAAATATTCAGTTACCTGCTCTCTAGATTCATCATCATCATATTTCATTAACTTACTTTCTATAGTCGTGTAAATACCTATCCCCTTGTTCATAATTTGAGATCCTTGTTCATCTAATACTTCAACTTTAGTTACAATACAATCATCTAATTCTTTTGTATCTATTTTAACTCCAGGTATATTACTTCCATCATTACCTTGTTCATATATTTCTCTAGCTTCTAGAGCTAAATCAGTTCTTAAACTTATCATAAAACTTCCTCCATTTTAAAAGTTTAAATTTAATCATACTAAACATTGTTAACAAATTTTATAATTTTATAACCAAATAAATTTAATTTAATTTTTTTTAGAATAATTAATTTGTAGGTTGTAAAATATTTTGATTTGGGTTATAATCTAAAAAGTCAAATGGAAAGATATTAAAAAAGTTAATAATAATTATCCTTGATTTTTAGATTTATTTCTGTTAAAATCTAATATGTTGACGATGAATAATATAAACTACTCACGAGGGGGTGAACCAGATGGCAAACATAAAATCAGCAAAGAAAAGAATAAAAGTTATCGAGAAGAAAACTGCTTTAAACAGAGCTAGAAAATCTCAAATAAAAACTGCAATAAGAAAGTTCGAAGAAGCTGTTATTGCAGGAAACAGAGAAGAGGCTGCTGCTAGATTCCAATACGCTCAAAAGAGAATATCTCAAGTAGCTTCTAAAGGAACTATACACAAGAACGCTGCAGCTAGAAAAGTAGCTAAGTTAGCTCAAAAGTTAAACGGAATGAACGCTTAATTCCCGTTTAAAATAGATATTGACCCTTGATTTTAATCAAGGGTCTTTTTCTGTTTAATTTAAAACTGCGCATAAAAAATTCGCTTCGCTCATGTCGCCAACGACTCCGTCCGTTGCTCAAAATGTCATTTTTTACTTTCACCAAAACATTTGTATCACTATGTTACATAAGTTACCCACAAAATTTAATTAAGTATAATTTCCTTAAGCGTAAAAAATAAGGAATTATCCAAATTCTAGATTAATAGTAAACTAGTTAAGTATTATTTAAGAATTTACCCTATACTTTAATTATCTTAAAAGTTTCATATGGATAAATTTTTAAACAATACTAAAACTAACTACATATTAAATCTTTTTGAACAATTCCTTATTGACAATACTTGCTTACAAGTATCTCTACCGCTAAATTATCTTTCATTAGTCCATTCTTTATTTTAAAATCACTTTCTAATATAAAATTTAACATATCAACTACAGCTTCATCAGCAAATAGTCTGCCCTGTTTTAAAGCCTTAGTAACTACAAATGGATGCGCTGATAATTTCTCAGCTATAACTTTAGATGAATACCCTTGGTTTTGTAATTGCCTTGCCTGCATTACTAATTTAAATTGCTTTGAAACCATAGCAAATATACCAAGAACAGATTCACCTTCTAAAATCATATCCGTTACTATTTTCATTGCATGTGATGAATTTTTATTTCCAATCTCATCAATTAGTTTAAATATATCATTTTCAACTTTCTTTTGAGATAATTTATCAATAATAGCTTTTGTTACATTATTTCCTTTGCCTACAAATGAAGCTATTTTATTTATTTCGTTTTCTAAATCAGATAATGTCTTTTCACTGTTTTTATCTCTATATCCTTCTTGCTCTATAAAATACATGATTTCAGAATCATTTATATATACTTCATTTTGCTTGAATCTATTCTTTACCCATTTGAATAAATCCATATCACTTAACTTATCGCAATGATTAACTATTCCAACTTTGTTGATTTTTTTAACTAAACTTTTTCTTTTATCTACATCTCCATAAACTAAAAAAACTATAACCGTTGTGCTAGGTACTTTTTCAATATATTCTATAAGCTCACTTTCATCACTATCTGAAAAGTTTTTTTTCTTTCCCTTTAGTAATTCAAAATCTTTTATTATTAAAATTTTCCTCTCATCCATAAATGGAAGTGTTTCTGCATTGCTTAAAATTTGATCTAATGTCAGTTCTTTTCCATCAAGGATATCTAGGTTAAAATCTATCATACTTTCATTTAAACTTTTTTTACAAGTTTTAATTACATTTTCTATTAAATAAAACTCTCTTCCATAAAAAAGATATACATTTTTAAATTCGTTGTTGTTCATGCTCTTGATGATATCCTTGTAATTCATTTCTTTGCTCCTTTATCGTTTTTATTTCTTTATATATCATAAAAATTCCTACCAAAATGTAATATACAATAACTAAAATTTTATTAGAATTTTCAAATTCAATAAAGCTTCCATTTATATTATATAAAAATTCTAATGTCATATATATAAAATCAATTATACTTGTGTTAATCCCAACCATTATTTTAGTTAAAATTAAACTAAACGGCAATACTATAGCACTTAAAATGCTAATATATATAATTATACTTAAAAGTGGTACAACTACTATATTACTAACTATACATACAAT
>NZ_JAWDJM010000125.1:0-5628 GCF_032465715.1 Paraclostridium sp. MRS3W1
ATATAAAAATAAATATAATTAATGATACTCCTATAAGTTCTAAATGATCTGAGTTAAACATAGAATTGACAGCATACCCTGCAACAATACCATGTATAGACCCAACTATAACAGGGAGTATAAAAAATATTCCTAACTGCTTAAACACTGCTTTATTTATATATTCTTGACTTACTCCAATTTTTCTTAAAGTGTTAAACCTTTCTTTATCTATACTAGCATCTTGAATACATTTAAAATACATTATACTGCCTAGCGATACTGTAAATACAAGTGCTAAGAAACAACCTACAAAGTATACTCCATTTATAGCATAATATGCACTTTTATCAAATTGATCAGCACTATAAATTTCATTTTTTGAATTTTCTCTCATGTATTGGGCTATTGAGTTAGTGTTTTCAAAGTTATTAAGTGTGATAGCTTTAAAATATACTTCTTTTTTATTTAACTTAGTTTTTAATTTTTCATAATCATTATCGTTTAAGACTAGTGTACCATTAGTTGATTGTCCCATTATATTAGACGGTATATTTTTATTTATTTTTATTGATTCATTACTTATTTTTAAATTATCATTTATTTTAAATGCATTCATAACCCTTGTATCTACTAATAAAATTGCCTCACCTTTTTTAGGTTTATTTTTTTCTATATCTTTCTCATGTTTTACTTTTCCATGCTTTAACAAATTTTCTACATCTGAATATTTAGCTAAGTACACATCATTTATATACATACTTAAATTTGATTTGTATGGAATTAAATCTACAGTAGTTTTATACTTAACATCTTCATTACCTAAATTTATCGCCATATCTAAAGACTTATCATCAGCTTTATTTTCACTTGTATAATATATACTATATGGGTATTCATTTTCAAATCCTGATGAAAAACAAGAACTCATACAAAATGCAACCATAATACAAGTCAAACTACAAGCTATTAATATTGCAGCTTGAGCTAAGGTTTTATTATTATCTTTTATCCTAAAAATAATATTATTATAACTTACAATGTTTGTTTTTGAGTATAACCTCTTTTTATTTTTTATAATATTTCTTATAAAAATCGAGAAAAATCCTCTGAATAAAAAATGAGTTCCTATAATGGTCATAATTACCGTTGCCATTATAGCTATCGGAAATGCCACATTAGCTTCTTTATATTTTAATATTAGCAAGTACCCTAGAATAATTATTATAAATCCTACGACCCCTTTGGTATTGTTTAATTTGTTATTTTCTAATTGGTATATTTTTTTTGCATTTATAAGTTTACTTATATCTGTTTTTATTAAACATATATATTCTTTTATAAAAACACCAATCAATATAATCAAAAATATTAGCAAAGTCTGAATTACTGAAATAAAGTTTATCTCAAAATTTATTACTTTATTTACATAAGATAGTTTAACTAAAATCATTAAAAATATCTTATTCAAAAGTATTCCAATACCCATACCAATTATCATTGATATTAGCCCAATTATAAATGCTTCTAATGAAAACATCAGTGCAATCTGCTTATTTTCAACACCCATAAATGTGTATATCCCAAATTCTTTTTTTCTTTGTTCTATAAAAAATTTACTTGAGTAAGAAATAAAAAATATAAAGAAAAATATTAGAACAAAAGCGCACATTCCTCCTGCCATAGATACTGCATTTAAGTCTTTTATTTCAATGAATTGTTTACTGAAAATTAAAGTTGTGAAATTGTAAAATACAGCAATTGAGAAAACCATAGAGAAAATATAAACTCCATAGTTTTTTATACTTTGTCTTATATTCATTAAACTTAGCTTAAATAAATTCACTTACTTCACCTCCCATAGAAGTTAATAAGTTCATTATTTGCTTAAAGAAATCTTTTCTATTTCCATTACTATCTATCCTAGTGTTTAGCCTACCATCTTTTATGAAAATAATTTTATCTGAGTAACTTGCTGTAAATGCATCATGTGTAACCATTATTATAGTTACATTAAATTTTTTATTCATCTCTTTTAAACAATTTAAAAGTTCTGATGCAGATTTTGAATCTAATGCTCCTGTAGGTTCATCCGCAAATATAATAGATGGTGAAGTTATTATGGCTCTTGCTGCTGCAACTCTTTGTTTTTGTCCCCCTGATAATTCATATGGATAGCTTTTCAAATGTTTTTTTATACCAAAGAAACTAGCTAGTTTTTCAACCTCTTTTTGTATTTTATCAGGCTTTTCGTTTGCTATAACAAGAGGTAGTGCTATATTGTCTTCTATACTCATGTTATCTAATAAATTATAGTCTTGAAATATAAAACCTATATTATCACGTCTAAACTTAGATAATTCTTTATTTTTTAAAGAATGAACATCTTCATTATCATAGTAAACTTTTCCTTCACTAGGTCTATCAATAGTAGACATTATATTTAAAAGCGTAGTTTTCCCTGCTCCAGAAGGCCCCATAATACTTATGAACTCTCCATCTTTGACCTCTAAGTTTATATTTTCTAGAATTTTAAATGTATTTTTATTATTTTTAATACTTTTATTTAAATTTATTACTTTTAACATACCTTACCCTCCAAATTGTAATTATTTTATACTTATATTGTATAAGCTAATTACCTTGCAATCTATCCATCTACATTACAGTTCAGAGGCTTAATATTACACTTATGTAACATTGAAGTAATCTGATAATTTATAGAATGTTATACATACATTACAAAATTCATTTTCCTTTGATTCTATACTTATATCATGACTTAATTTATTTAATATTTTTTTTGATATATATAACCCCATTCCTGTAGATTTGGTTATTTCGTTATATTTGCCTACATACCCTTTATCAAATACTCTATTTATATCCTCTGTTTTTATACCAATTCCATTATCCTTAATGTGAAGTTCTATTCCAATTTCCGAATTTTGTAAGTAAATTTCTACAATACCATCTTCTTTAATATATTTACATGAATTATTTATTATTTGTTCAATTATGTGCATTAACCATTTTTTATCACTTAACACGTTATAATTTAAATTGCCTATTCTTAACTCTATCTTATTGTATATAAATAAATATTTATTCTTTTTTATAATTTCTTTTACTATTTTTTCTAAATTTATTTCTTCTATTAAAAAGTTAGAACTATAATCTCCACTTTTACTGATATATAAAGCTTGTTGAACTAAACTATCAATTCTTTTAAGTTCAATATTTATTTGTTTGTGTAACTCATAATTTCCAAAATATTTATTTTCTAGCTCTTTTACTCTTTGACTAATAATTTCTAAAACCGCAATAGGAATTTTAATCTCATGTATCCATTTAGTCATATAGTCATTTATCTCTTCAATTTCTTTTTTTAAACTTTCTACTGTATTTTCATTTTCTAATAATTTATTATCTATAACTTCTTTTAACTTATTATTTTTAAATTCGTATGTTTTATTATTATTTATATATTCAAATAAGCTTTTATAGTTTTTTATGTATGAACTATATCCAAGTATAAAGAAAGCAATACATACAACTAAAATCATTGTATCTATATATATTAAACTGTTCAAAACCTTTTCCAATCTAAGATCTGCAATTATATTTATATTAACTATAACCACTATAAATATAACTAAGTATATGGATAATTTAACTTGTTTTATATAATTTTTAAAATTCATTGTATATAATACCCCTGACCTTTTTTAGTAACTATAAAATCACTCAAACCTATATTTTCTAAAGTTTTTCTAAGCCTATTTATATTTACAGTTAAAGTATTTTCACTTATAAACTCTTCGCTATCCCATAATTCTTCTATTATTGTATCTCTACTAACTATACTTCCTTGATTGTTCATTAATATATTAATTATTTTAAACTCATTTTTACTAAGTTCAACAAACTGATCATTGAAGTAAATCTTACTTTCTAAAATATTTAAAATTACATCTTTATATTTTACAATATCAACTTTTAATGAATTGTTGTATGAGTATGTTCTTCTTAATATAGCTTGTACTTTTGCAACTAACACTTGAGTTGAGAAAGGTTTTATTATATAATCATCGGCTCCCATATTTATAGACATAACAATATCCATATCGTTATCCCTAGATGAAATAAATATTATCGGTACTTTTAATATATTTCTTATTTTATTGCACCAGTAAAATCCATCATAAAACGGTAAGTTTATATCCATCAATACCAACTTAGGATTAATTGCTATAACTTCTTCTGCTATATTATCCAAATTTTTTGCTTCATGTGTCCTATATCCCCATTTACTTAAACACATATGAATTTCTCTACTTAATGCTTTGTCATCTTCTACTAAAAAAATGTCTATCATAATACCCTCCTTTTAAAACATAATATATATTTTGACAATTATATATTATAGCACACTTTAAAATTTCATAATTTGATATAATATTCATAGTTATGATAATATATTGTAATAAAATTTACTTAAAATAAAATGAGGTAGTAATATGATTATTTTTAATACGCTTATAGAAAGCTTTTTTAATTTAGCTAGTGTTTTAGGAGTTTTTATAGTTTTTGGTATTTTATTAAACTTAATTGAAGCTAAAAATAATGAACTCATACAAAGTTCACTTGGAATAAAATTCATAGTGTTTACTGGTTTTATAGGAACTATAGTTCATGAGTTAAGCCATATGCTAATGGCGTTTATATTTAACCATAAAATAGTTAAGGTTGAATTATTTAGACCTTTTAAATATAAAGAAGATGGAGTCTTAGGATATGTAAAACATACTTATAATCCAAGTAGTCTATATCAGCAAATTGGCAATTTTTTTATAGGTATTGCCCCTATGATTTTTGGTACTTTATTCATATGGATACTTTTAATTTTATTTTCTAATGATACATACAAAGTACTTACAAATAATATACATATTGATTTGTATATTAAATACCTTGAGTCAACTGACTATTTAAAAGTTTTTAGTCTTTTAATTAATGATACTTTATTAATATTAAAAAGCATAGTCTCACTAAAATATTTAGCTGATTTAAAACACTTAATTATGCTATTTTTCATATATTCTATAGCCACACATATGAGCTTAAGTCTCGCTGATTTAAAAGGAAGCTTTAAAGGTTTTATAGTGTGTTTTATTATTGTTTTTATAGTTACGCTTTTTATCAATTTATTAAATCAAGCTAATTTATTTAATAATATTTTGATATTTAAATTTAATGTTTATGTTTTTTTATTTTTAACTGTGGGTTTAATTTTTTCATTATTAACACTTTTTGTATCATTTTTAATAAATATTATAAAAAATTCACTTTGTTCATGACGCCAACGACCTTAAAAAGCAGGTCCGTTGCTCAAGTTTATCAGTTGGAAATTATATTTATCCATAATTCAGGATAAAGTATAATTTCCATAAGAATAAAAAGGTGAGTAATTGTTATAATATAGAAAATAATATATAATGATATTTCGTATTTTAAAGTTTAGAAAGGGTTGATATATTGGAATTAATATTGATTTTAATAGCATGTTTATTAGGATTCATGTTTATTAAATATTTATTTAAAAAAGTTATGCTATGTTTGTTCATTTTAGCTTGTTCAGGGGGAGTA
>NZ_JAWDJM010000126.1:0-5589 GCF_032465715.1 Paraclostridium sp. MRS3W1
ATTATATCTAATTCAATTGAATTTATTTCATTTTCTTCTTCAATATTTTTTTGATTTAGATTTTTATCAATAAATTCTTTTTTTCCTTTTAATATATCTCCTTTTTCTATAGTATTTATATCCTTTGGATTTACTTTATTATCATATACTCTACAACTTTGAATTCTTACAAGAGTATCTATATAACTTTTTACCATAAAAGCATTTTTTAAAAGTATATTTTTATTATTATATAATTCGTTCATTGTATTTTTCAGCGTTTCATAACTTTCTTCATTTAAAATAAATCCTTTATTGTCCAAAGTATCTAAACATATTTCATAAAGTTCTTCTTCATTGTATCCATTAAAATCTAAATATAAAGGAAATCTGTAATTAAGTGATTGATTTTCTAATAATATTTTATCAATTCCAACTTTATTACCTGATATAACTAGTATTATTTTGCTTTTATTTTTATCTATAAACTTGATAAGCATAGATACTATTTCATTGTAATTATATTCATTAATAAGTAAATCAAACTTATCTATTAAAACTACTTTACCTATAGACTTATTTAATATATCTTCTAGATCCATCCCACTGTTTATACTAGATACTATCTCATCTTTATCTATTTCAACTATACTTTTAGCTTTTATAAGACCTTTACTAAAATACATTTCAGATAAAATGCTTAAAACTCTTTTTTTACCTGTACCTGTATCTCCAGTAAAGATAATATTTTTATATTTATTTATTCTACTTCTCTTTCCTAGCTTTTCTCTTTTTTCTTCTATCTTCATTAGTTTATACTGACTTCTTAAAAATTCTTTAGCTTTACAATTTCCTTTTAAGTTGCATAGTTTTTCTTCTAAATCAAAAGTGTTTTCATAGTCTGACATGTTTATCTTTTCTATATCTTTAACCGTTATTAAATTCATTTCATAAACACTTATATCTTCTTCAGCTATTCTAATACTTTGATTTCTAATCAAACTTTCAACATAATTCCTTACCATTCTACCATTGCCTGACTGTGAATCAGCCTCTTCATATATAGCCTCAAAACTTGTTTTTAAAGATGTATACGCATTTTTAGATAACTTAAATCCTTTATTCTCAATTAATTTTATAGCCATTTCTAGCAACTCATTTGGATTATAATCCTTAAAAACTGTCCATATAGGAAATCTTGACTTAAGACCTATATTAACATCAAAAAAGTCTTCCATTTCTTCTTCATATCCAGCAAGTATAACAACTACGTCTTTTCCGTAGTCTTCGATTAATTTAAGTAATGTTTCTATAGCCTCTCTTCCTAGTGAATCATTAGCTAATGTATAAGCTTCATCTATAAAAAGCACTCCACCTATAGCTTCTTTAAACTTCTCTTCTGTCTTTTTAGATGTTTGTCCTGGCAGTTCAGATACAAAGCTAGATCTATCTGTCTCAACTAGTTGTCCTACTTTTAAAAGTCCCATACTATTTAGCATCTCTGCAACTAATCTAGCAATACTAGTTTTTCCTGTACCAGGATTTCCTGCGAACACCATATTTAAATTTTGTTCAATTTTTGTACTTACTCCTGCTGATTTTCGCTTTTCTTGAGCTACAATTAGTTTATATTGACTTCTTAATAAGTTTTTAACTTCTGTTAATCCAACTATTGAGCTTAATTTTTCCTCAAGATCAAATTTAGTTTTTGCTTTAAAGTTAAAGTTATCTCTCTCTAGTAAATCTATTTGTTTAGATTTATCTGTTAAATATTTTTTAGAAGCATCCAATATAGCATTTTCAACTATATTCCTAACAAACCTTGCATTTCCTAAGTCATTTTTACCATTTATTTGATTCTTTGCAAATAAATCTATTAAATCATGTTTTACGTTTTTTGCAATTCTATATCCCTTTGATTTTGCAATATTTAACGCAATTTCATACATCTGTGTAGGAGTATAGTCTTCAAAATGAATAATGTTTGGGAATCTTGATTTAAGACCTGAGTTAAATGTTAAAAATTCGTCCATATCTTTTTCATATCCAGCTAAAATAACAACTAAATCATCTCTATTATCTTCTACTCCCTTAAGTAAAGCATCTACGATTTCTTTTCCTACTTTATCATCGTCACTTTCACATAATGAGTATGCTTCATCTATAAATAAAACTCCTCCTATAGCAGAGTTTATTATATCTATAGTTCTTTTTGATGTATCAGCTACATTTTCTGTAACAAAATCAGCTTTACTAACTTCTCTATATATTCCTTTTGATAAAATTCCTAAAGAATTTAAATATTCAAATGTTATTCTTGCGGCGTTAGTTTTACCAGTACCTGCATTTCCTGCAAAAATCATATTTAAAGATATATTAGATGTCTTAAGTCCTAAACGTTCTCTTATTTTTTGAACTTTATAATTGTTTTTAACATTATTTAAAAATATCTTTAAATCTTCTATCCCTATTATAGAATTTAATTTATACTCAGCTTCTTCTACTGTAGGCATTGAATATTCATTTAAGTTCAATTCTTCATCATTTATTTTGCAATATATATCATTATCTTTAACATATATAAGCGCATCAGTTATAGTTTTTAATCTCTCTTCTCTTATTAAATTCGTTAATGGCTTACATAGTTTATAAGAAACATATTCACTTATTCCAAAATTTGAGTCTTTTTGATATGTTTCTTGAAGGAATCTACATATTCCAAAGTATTCATCCCCCTTATCATCTTCATTTATATCTAGAGTTATTTTAATATTAAATTCCTTTTCTACATTTCTAATAGTTTTTAACACTTCTCTTTTTACTACTTTATTTCGTTCATTTCTATTTAATGGTTTTGCATGTAAAGTTTTGTCTATATTCAATTTAAATTGTTCATTAAAATATTTATCTATTTCAAATTCTTCATTGTTGCTAATATATACTAAAAATTTATTATGACAAACAATTTTATCTATAGTTCCTGTTTCCTCATTATCTGCTTTAACTAAAAACTTATTTTTTATAATATAATCATCATTTAAGTTTAAGCATGAATTTGGATATAAGCTAGATAATACTTTTAGAATTTCTCCACTTGCTTTTTCTATATTTTTAAACATTACACAAGCTGAATCTGAACTTAATTTTTCATACAAATCTGTTAAAAAAGCATTATACCCTAAATTAAAATTATATGATCCTAAATCAATTTCATCTACTTGTGGATTACCTAATAAGTCGGTACCTTTTAAATTTTCAAATATTCGTCTTATACTAGTTTTTTTAGCAGTTTCCTTTTCTCCAACTAAAACTAAAATACCTTTTTCATTTTTTGAAAACTTATAGTTAAAGTAGTTACATAAATCTTTAATAAATTCATTTTGTCCTATAAGTTCTTTTTCTAGGCTTTTTTGTATCTCTGTAAATTTTTCATTTATATTTATCATTTTTATCCCCTTTCTAAGAGTTTATAGATATAATCGCGTGTCTAATCTTCTATCATAATCAGTCCATCCATCATTTTGTGATTTTTCTTTAATCTGATTAATCTTATTCATAGTTGCATCTATCCCATCTGCAAAGTTTATTATAAACGACTCTTCCATGTTACATTCTCTAGGAGATCCATATTCAAGTTTTCCATGATGTTGTATTATACACCCTTTAACTCTTCTTATAAAATCTTCACTAAACTCATAACTTATTTCATTTATAGCTTTGTCTATCATTTGAACACCTATTGCTATATGCCCTTCTAACTCACCTTGCAAAGTATACTTAAATGGACCTTTGTAATCTAATTCATAAAGTTTACCTATATCATGAAGTTTCGCTCCTAATATCGCTATCTCTTTATTCTTACAATTATATCTATCACAAAGTATCTTGGATAAGTACATAACTCCAAGAGTATGCTCTGCTAAACCTCCTATGTAGTTATGATGCATTGATACCCCACCTATTCCCTTTTTAAACTTGTCCAAAAATTCTTCATCTTTAAAAAAGTAATCATTTAAGACTTTAGCTTCTTCAGATTTTATAAATTCATCACTTATGTCTTCTATCTCTTTTAAAATATCTTGGATAGGTCTTTTTACTTTTGGTAAATAGTCATCTAATTCATAATCAGACTCTATTATCCTTACGCTTTTAACTTCATCCATAGTCGGTTCTTTTTTACTCTCTATTTCTATAACTTGACCTGGTTTTAACCTAAATTTATTAGATATTCTCGCTTTAATTTCTTCACTTCTATCTGTAAGTATATACGTTGTCATATTGCTATCTTTATGTATTTTTTTCATTACCATTAATGATGTTTTAAAATTTTTATTCATATCTATATCCTTTAGAAATTCCTTTTTATGAGTCATGTTATCCTCCTTTTAAATCCTATGTATTTTAAGTTATTTTAAAGTTATTTTAAAGTTATTATTTACAAAATATATAAAGTATATTAATTAGTCTACATTTTATAATTTATCCAATATTTATAGTAAGTATAATTTAATTAACATAAAAAAAGTACTTAAATCTATTTATTGATTTAAGTACTTTTTTATCTATTTTAATTTTAAATTTATATTTCCAGAGTTACATTTTAAATTCATATTAAATTCGGATTTATTGTCTTTTGTAAACTTTCTACTTTTAGCTTCATCATTTATAATTATATTCCCACTATCAGTCTTCAAATTATAGTTATATTCAACTTCATTTTTATCTATATCAAGCTCAATATTTCCTAAATTATTAGAAACATTAATATTGCCTAAAATTTTGCCTTTAAATTTAGTATGTCCCAAATTATTACTCAGTTCTAAATTTTCCTTTATACTACTGTTTAATATATTTATGTTTCCCATATTACTCTTAAATTTGGAATCTAGGCTATCTAATTCATTTACATTTATGCTCCCTGTTGCAGTTATAATATTTAATTTTTCTACTTTACATTTATCTATGTTTATATTTCCTGTATCACAACTTAAATCCATATTATCTACATTGAGTTCATTTAAGTGTATGTTAGATATATTTGACGATGAGCTTAAATTATTTAATTTTGACCCTTTAGGTATATATATCCTGATACTACTATCTTTATTCTTTTTATAGTATTCTAAGTTGTATGTATCACTTTTAATTTTTTCTTCTTTTATACTCAAAGTTTCATTTTCTATTTTGTATTTTATGTTTATATAATCCTTTTTATATTTTAAATCTAGTTTATACTGATCCGATGGTATGATTTCAATACTATTTAAATCTGTTTCTATATTTATATTTTTAAATTCTTCTATTTGTTTACTATCAACTAAATATTCTTCACTAGTAGAATTATCGCTATCTATAATTTTTTTATTTTCTATAAATACATTTTTGTTAAAAGCATACCCCATTCCAGTAAATATAAATCCAACTCCAATAGCAAGTACACATACCTTAACTATAGTTTTTATTTTCATATTTACAACTCCTTTGTTAATTTATATCTAAAATATTTAATAAAATATATTTTAAATTTCAACTAATATTAATTTTAGAATTTTATTTTATCCATTTTATACTTTAATATATCCTAAAATATACATGCCTATTACTTTATAT
>NZ_JAWDJM010000127.1:0-8918 GCF_032465715.1 Paraclostridium sp. MRS3W1
AATTAAAATGGTTAAACAAATTATAAAACAAATAAAATTAGTATTTGTTTTATAATTTGTTTAACCATTTGTTTTTATATTTGTAATTTTAATGAAAACACACCCTAAATATCATTGAAATTTCAACAAAATCAAACTACTAACATTATAATTTAAGTCTATCTTTTATATTTAAAATCAATTTAGGTGTCAATAAATATGTAACTAATCCTACTATAATTATTAACTCAATAGATATATTTTAAAAGTAAATAAAATACGTTATAGCAAAAAAAACTATAAAGAAATTTTAACCCCAAGATTGTAAGCTTTCTTTAGAATTTTAGAATTATGTTTAGTTGAATCTTTTTCAAATGCTTTGGTAGCTATTATAGTCTTGTAGTGATTTAACCCCATTCCCTTTAAATGTTTTGCAGTATATCTAAAATACTTTTTAAATAAAAATGAAAATGGAGCTGCTTGAGTATAAACCATTATTAACTTCTTTTCACCAAATCTCGGAGTGTGATTAGCCTTATTTATTTCTGTTAGAGGATAAAGTCTATCTAAAAGTAACTTAGTTTGAGCTGATACTTGACATATATATACTGGAGAACCAATGATAACATATTCAGCACTTTTTATATCCTCATATACTTCTACCATATCATCTTTAAGAGCACAATTAGGAGTTTTTCTGCAATATAAGCACCCTTGACATCCTTTGATATTCATATCATTTAGATAATACTTTTTTACCTCAGCTCCATTATCATTTACGCCTCTTATTATTTCATCAAGTATTGTATCTACATTACCTTTTTTTCTTGGACTCCCCATAAATGCTACTATCTTTGTCATTTCATCTTCTCCTATTTAACTTATTTTTCTAGATTAAAATATATTTTTTCTAAATAATTTTCAAACCTTTTTATATCTTCTTCCTCAAATCCATCATAAAACTTGGCATTCATTTTAGTTATTACATCATTGAATATATCAATACTTTCATCTGCTTTTTTAGTATTAGAAATTAAAGTAATTCGCTTATCTTTTTCAGATGATCTCTTTAATATATAACCTTTATCTTCTAAACGATCTAACATGCTTGTTAAAGTTGATTTGCTAAGCGAAAGTTCTTTACATAAATCATTTATAGAAAGTTCGTTATATCTACTAATTACAAATAAAATTTTACCTTGAGCATGGTTAATATCTAAATTTTTATGCTCTTTCATTAATTTATTAAAAATCCTTCCAGATAAGAAATTCACTTTATTTATTAAAAAACCGCCTTTATTATTCAATTTAAAACCTCCATGTGTAAATTATAATCATAAATAGTACTATATAGTACTATTTATGATTAATCAATATAAAATTTTAATGTTTAAATTGATATTCAGATATTTAAATTATAATGTTATTTACTTTTAGTAGAATATTCTAACTCAAAACATTAAGATTAAAATATGCATATTAAAAATATAGGAGGTAATCGGTATGGAAGTAAATGTTTTGCTTTTTGATAAGTTCGAAACTTTAGATGCTTTTGGACCAGTAGAAATACTATCTCAAGTAAAAGATTTCAAGATAAATTATATCTCAAAAGATGGTGCAGTTGTACATAGTTACCAAGGGTTTAAAGTTATTACAGAAGACATTAAATCTATAGATAAAAATGGAATACTTGTTATTCCTGGAGGAATTGGAGTAAGGGATTTAGTTAATGATACAGATTTTTTAAATATGTTAAAACATTTAGCTGAAGAATCTCGTTTTTGCCTATCTATATGTACAGGCTCTGCGCTACTAGCAAAATGTGGAGTTCTTAATAACATAAAAGCAACATCTAATAAAAAAGCCCTTGAATGGGTTAAACAAACAAATGAAAATGTAATTTGGATAGATAAAGCTAGATGGGTAGTGGATGGTAAATTTTATACCTCTTCAGGGGTATCTGCTGGAATGGATATGGCTTTAGGCTTTGTATCGGATCAGTTTGGAAAAGATAAAGCATATGAAATTTCTGAGTTTATTGAATATATATGGAACGAAGATAAATCAAAAGATATTTTTTATAATTTGGGAAATTAATATATCTAAAAGGCTCTATTAAAGGGGATGATAACTATGTATAAAATAGTTGATATAAGTGGTAGTTTAAGTAATGATTCAAATCTAGAAATTCTTAAAGAAAGTGTATTTGAACCCACAAAGGAAAAGTTGATAAAAAGAGCAGATTGCTATGAAAACACAAACGGAATAGTTTCATATGGATATACTTATGACGATGTTATTTTAGGCTTAATAGTTTTAGATACTAAAAATAAAGATGAAATTGTAATACTTGATATAGCTGTGAAAAAAGATACTCAAAAGCGTGGAATAGGCAAAGCTCTATTGAATTATGTAATTTGTGAACTTAAGCCTAAGATTTTAATTGCTGAAACAGACGATGATGCAGTTGGATTCTATAAAAAAAGTCAATTTGAAATAGTTAATTTAGGAGAAAAGTATTTAAATAATACTAGATATGAGTGTAAATACTTTAATAAAAAAAACATTTGAAAATGCACTTAAACATATATAAAGACCGTATATTCCAAAATAGATTATACGGTCTTTACCTTTATTCTAATGTAATATAGATCATTGATACAGATTTTAAGCCTTGTTACATTTATAATTATCAAAATTGAAAGTAACAACAGTTTTTGCAACATATATAACCCAAATAGTAAAGGCTATCCATAATATTGGTTTAGCAATAAATATATATCCTATTGCCCCAATCAGCAGTATTAATCCATATTTAAAAAGTATAATTCCGTAATCTTTGCTTAATTTAAATTCATCATATAAATCTCTTTGATTTTTAGAAATAAAATAATATCCTTGTATCAAAATTGATGCCCTATCCTTAAAAATAAAAAATATACTAGATAAAAAAAATAGTGCAAAAGACATCGCTAGTGCTGCATTTCCCAAATCAATTCACCCCCTTAGTTTAAGGATGTATATATTCTTATAAAATTTCAACTAGTTTTAAAAAACTTATTAAAAAAAGCCCTTAGAATCCATTTTTTTGGATTATAAGAGCATTTACTTTATATAAAAAACTTTACTTTTAATTAACTTAAATTTGATACATTGTTAGTATAAGTTTTGTAATCTGATAAAATTTTAAAAGTTGAAAAAATAAAAACTATGACTCCTATTATTACTATTAAGTAATTAATAGAATTCTGCTTAAAAAGTAAACTCGGAAGTATTACTGAACCAAAAAGGTTAAAAACAATATGTAAAAGTATACTTCCTACAATTGAATCACAATATAAATATATTAAAGAAAGTAGTATTCCCCCTATGAATGTATACATACCTTGTAATACATTCCCATGTGAAATTCCAAATATTAAAGATTGCAGGATAATCGAAGTTGTTAGACTATAGTTTTTTTTAAAAAAATTAAATATAATTCCTCTGAACATTATTTCTTCGCATACAGGAATTAATAATACAGTGCAAATTATATTTATTATTAAATTACTCTGAGAAAGTATCTTACTGTTTACTTCTCCATAACTTGGGAAAAATTTATCTGAGTAAAATATACATGTTAAGAGTATTACACTAAATCCAAATCCAAATAAAATTATAAAAAATGATTTTTTAACACTTACAGTCTTAACCTTTTGAGTACTTAGCAAATCCTTAAAATGCTTGGGAAAATAATAAAGTAGCGCAAAAGTAATTAAATATGAAAATACTATTAACACAAGAGTGTAGTCTTGTGGTTTTTTCAAAAAAATGCATGGAACTAGTATAGCAATTACCATACTAAAAAGATTAAGCATAGTTAACCGAATAAGAAAACCTAATGTCTTTTTTAACCTTTTCATATGTAAATTTCTCCTAATAAAATTAAATATGTTTACTATTTTTAGATCATAACTATTATATAGGTGCAAATTTAAAAACTAATTATAGTCGATAATATAATAGAACTATTAAATTTAAATAAATTTAAAAATAATAATGTTATAAATAACATTGTTGTAGATTTATTATAATTAAAATTCATCATTATTCCCACCTTATTTAAAACAATTGCATTTGAACATCTATCAACTAATCTTTAAAAACTTATTTCAAAGTTTTATTAATTTTTATTTTGGTATAGGAGAACATTTATCGACAAGTACCTTAAATGTAAATCCTAATATAAACATAACTAAAGCAACTATTAACATACTTACAAATTGATTTAAAATAGTAGCTATTCCAATTACGACAACAAATGAAATACACTCTAGTCTTAAACGTTTATCATAAGCATTATATTTTTCAGTTGATATTCCAGTATTTTCAAGTCGTTCTAGTTTAACAAGTCTATGATATCTATTAGAAGTTAAATATATAAAAACTAAAACTAAAATGTCAACCACTATATTAAAAATATCAAACATATTGTTTCACCTCCCTGTTTAAATATATATTACTAAATTAATTTATCTTATTTTTCTATTTAAACATACTATTGTAAGTAAAGCTATTATATGGATTAACATTGAGTTATTTAGGAATAAAATATAAAATTTTTCTATTTATCTTAAAAATTCCAATAAAAAATAGTACCTTTTGAATTGAAGTCAATTCAACAGATACTATTTTTATTTTCTATTATTCAATTCATATATATTGCTACTTAATGAATTTATACTAGTACTCAAATTTTCAAGTTTACCTTCTATTCTAATTAACAAGTACATTGTAACGATAGCAGGGAAACCTAAATTTGACACTAGAGCCATTAAATCTAGTTCCATCGAGTTATTCCTCCAATTAAACTTTAAAATTGATTAGAACGCCCCTCAGAAGTTCAAAGAGACGTTCCATGTGTTACTATATAACTAAGTCATATCCAGTAGTTGCAGTTTGAACTACTTTTGCTTCTAAAGCTGTTTCAAGTTCTTCTCCGAATCTAGGTGCAAATACATTTTTAGCAACTATTTGGTCCATAGCATCCTTTATTTCTGCTTCAGTTATATCTTCTTTAGGATCTGATACAAATAAGCTTACTTTTCTTCCAAGAGTTGTAGAGAAAACCATTAATAATCTAGTTTCTATATTTCTCATTTTTTAATCCCCTTTCTTATTTTTTTAGCAACGGATAAAATCCGAAGCACATTTTAATTTTCTGGTGTTAATTCTGTGTTGTCTATTTTTACTACAGATAGTACGTCATGCTTTTGTAGTCCATTTAATATCTCAGCTACATTGTAAACATCAACTACCTTTGCATCGTGTTTAACGTTTGAAAAACTTCTAGTTTTAACTATTGTTCTTCCATTTTCACCTAAACCACAATCATATTTGATTCTTAAAGCTGACATTTGAGCAACTTCTGAAGCGTTTGGAGCTAATTTCATATCTGGCATTTTCATTCCTCCTTTTAAAAAGTTAATTTAACTTAAGTGTAATTTAGCCAAATGATTAAGTCCCAAAAGATATTTGAGAATTATATAGGCAAAAAAATTTTTCTGAAAAAAGTTTTTGAGTGCATTTATGTTTTATAATTTATAATCATAAATAAAACAATGAATTAAGGAGACATCTAATGAGTAAATATACTGACCAACAAATAGAGGATACTTTAAAAATTATAAAATCTACAATTATTAACTGCGAAAAAATACAACCTAAATTCAAATAAGGTTCGCCACAACTATCCCTTTCTCGAAATCGTATAAAAGCTTTATCTATTTCACAGTCTTTAATTACAAATCAAAATAATGATTATACACAAGATGAACTTTTAAAAGCAGTAACTCAAATAACATCTATTATCAATAAAAGCAAAAAAGCTATGATTAATGCCAAAGAAGGAACAGGAACATATACTCGTCTTAAAAAAATAATTGATGCAATGACAATTTCATTATCATATATTCAAGATGCGATCAAATAGAGGTATCAAAGAAAAGGGATTTGAAAGTGCTTATGTAATTAATAATTATCGTAGTTAATTTTTAATTACATAAGTCTACATAGTTAGGGGGATTTGTTTTGGATATATTAATTAGAAATATGATTGACTCAGATTCGTTAGAGTTTTATAAAGCTTTTAAATCTCAGGGATGGAACAAGCCTGTTTCATTATTTGATCAGTACTATAGTGAACAACAATCTGGAAAACGTAAAGTTTTTGTTGCTGCTTGTGATAATCAAGTATTAGGGTATGCAACCCTTCTTCAAAATGCTGAAAATGGTCCCTTCTCAAATAAAAATATTCCAATCATTTATGATTTCAATGTACTTGAAAAATATCAACGTAACGGAGTTGGAACAGCCATACTTGATTATATGGAAAATCAAGTTAAAGAGTATTCTAATGAAATATGCTTAGGTGTTGGACTCCATTATGGATATGGTTCTGCTCAAAGATTGTACGTAAAGAGAGGGTATATTCCTGATGGAAGTGGTGTTTGGTACAATGATAAAGTTTTAGAACAATATTGTGATTGTAAAAATGATGATGGTCTAAACCTGTATTTATCTAAGAAGTTATAATAAACACAAATATAGATTCGAAAGGAAAATTTATTAATGAGCTTTAAAAGCATAAATAAAGAAACTTGGAATAGAAAAGAGTATTTTGAACATTACTTTTCTGAAGTTCCCTGTACATACAGCATGACTGTTAAATTAGATATTACAAAAATTAAAAATTCAAATAAGAAAATATATCCAACAATGTTATATTTCATTACAAAAGTAGTTAATAACCATAGTGAGTTTAGAACTGCTTTTAATATGAATGGAGAGTTAGGTATTTTTGATGAAATGATTCCTTGTTATACAGTATTTAATCAAGATACCGAAATCTTTACTAATATTTGGACAGAGTACTCTGATGATTATGATGCCTTTTGTAAGTCATATGAAAAAGATATAGAACTCTTCAGTTCAGTAAAAGGCATGATAGCAAAACCGAATATACCTCCAAATCACTTTCCAGTGTCGATGATCCCATGGACAACATTTGAGGGGTTCAATTTAAATTTACAAAAAGGATATAATTATTTATTGCCTATTTTTACAATGGGAAAATATTCTGAAGTAAATGGACAATATCTGATGCCATTAGCAATACAGGTTCATCATGCAGTATGCGATGGTTTCCATGTATGCCGTTTTGTAAATGAATTACAAAAGTTAATAGAAGAATAAGTTGAATTTAATATGTTTTAAAATATTAAATTTGCATAACAAACAGTAGCTGAAATTAAAATTATATTTTCATGTACTGTTTTTTTATAAATAAGTTTAATTAAAATACTTTTTATTACAAAGCTTTTACATACTCTTATATAAAAACTATTGACAATAAAACTTGGCATTAAGTATAATTTAATTACCAAGTAAACTTGGCATAAAATAAAGTCAAAAGAGGGGATATAGTGAATAATAAAGAAGAAATATTAAAAAGAAGCCGTAACTCAAAACGAGATGAGGGCATGGAGTTTGTTGAGAATAAAGGTCGCACAATAGGTTTTAGGGCTCTTTGTGTTATATTTATTTTCATAGTATTATTTAATTTATTTATGGGTAAAAGAAGTGATGAAGTATCTGCATTATTTTGGGCTTACTTAGCATTTGAATCTATCCCTAAGTACAAATTCACACATGAAAAAGCATATCTTGTAACAACAATATTTGGTATAATTGCTTCTCTTGCATCATTATTGAATTTTATTTTAACATCATTGAGGTAGAAAAATATGAATGAAGAACTAGTATTAAAAAATAATTTAAAACAAGAACGTGCTAATAAAAAATTATCTCAAAGTCAACTTGCAGAAATGGTGGGAGTTTCCCGCAATACTATTAGCTCTATTGAAACTGGACAATTCAATCCTACTGCAAAACTAGCATTGATTCTTTGCATAGCACTTGATAAAAAGTTTGAGGAATTGTTTTATTTTGAGTAAATCTATAGATAAGTGATATAAAAAGCTGTACATGAAATTAAAATTACATGTACAGCTTTTTAATTTAAATTAAGTTAAATTAATCAAAGAAAAGGAGTTTGAAAATACATATATAATTTAAATATAAATGCCCATAAAAGATTTTTTGGACATTCTTTAAAACATATTTAGGTACAATTGTATCTATTCTAAGAGGTGAACATATGGAAATCTGGGATTTGTATGATAAAGACAGGATTAAAACTGGCGAAACAATGGTAAGGGGTAGTCAATTTAAAGAAAACACTTATCATCTAGTAGTTCATGTATGTATTTTTAATTTAGAAGGCAAAATGCTAATTCAACAAAGGCAGCCATTTAAAGATGGTTGGCCAAACATGTGGGACATTACTGTTGGAGGTAGTGCTGTATCAGGGGATACAAGCCAATTGGCAGCAGAGCGTGAAGTTTATGAGGAGATTGGATATAAGTTATCTTTAGATGGAATAAGGCCATCTCTTACAATAAACTTTGATAAAGGATTTGATGATATATATTTAATTCAAAAAGATGTAGATATCTCAAAATTAAGACTTCAATATGAGGAAGTTCAATCAGTCAAATGGGCCTCAAAAGAAGAAATATTATCTATGATTGATGAAGAAATTTTCATACCTTATCATAAAAGTCTAATAGATTTACTATTCTTTATGAGAACTAGCAAAAACTCACATACTAGATAAGTTAAATTCTATATATAGATATATAATTTTGAGCTAATAATTATTCAGTTAAACATGTTTAGAAAAATAAATTTAAGTCCATTATTTAATAAAACTATAAAAGATCTTAGAGATTTTTAAATTAAATAATTAAGATTATAAGAAAGTTTATGAATTAAAGTTAATTTTTTAGGTATTAATATTAAAAAAAGGGTGATTATATGGTAGTTAAAAATATAAG
>NZ_JAWDJM010000128.1:0-410 GCF_032465715.1 Paraclostridium sp. MRS3W1
CTAATGAATGAAGGAAATGCAAGACTTAACTTAGCAACATTCTGTCAAACATATATGGAAGATGAAGCAACAAAACTTATGGCAGAAACATTAGAAAAAAATGCAATAGATAAATCTGAATATCCACAAACAACAGAGATGGAAAACAGATGTGTAAATATGATAGCAAACTTATGGAATGCACCAAAAGAATTAAATTATATAGGGACATCAACAGTAGGATCATCAGAAGCATGTATGCTTGGTGGTATGGCAATGAAGTTTAGATGGAGAAATAGAGCGGAAAAATTAGGAATAGACACAACAAAGAGAAAACCAAACTTAGTAGTATCATCAGGATTCCAAGTTTGTTGGGAAAAATTCTGTGTATACTGGGATATAGAAATGCGTTTAGTACCAATGGATGAAGA
>NZ_JAWDJM010000129.1:0-15201 GCF_032465715.1 Paraclostridium sp. MRS3W1
ATTTTCTAGTTTATATCAAAAAAACAACATATTATTTCAATGTTGTTTGTAATATAAAAACTATACTTATATCATCCTTGCTGTTATTAGCTGATAAAGTTTCTAAATATTTTTTGTATGTTTTTTTTAAATTATATTTAGTGAATACATTTTTTCTATACTGGTTTATAGTATACTTCAAATTATCATCTAACTCTTTATAAGTTCTAAAGCTATTTGTAAATCCATCTGAAAACAACACTATAGAATCAACATCCAATTTATTAACTTTTTCTATTTTTAAATCTATATACTTGTAAGCATCATCTAAATACATAGAATTCAAAACCCCTTTTACCTTACTTTCTTTTGTATACTCCACTAAATTAAACTCATTGCCATATTCAACGATGTTTCCATCTCCTATTTGCAAGTATAGTTTAATATTGTTTGTTACTAAAACACCTATAAGGGTAGTTCCGTAAAGTACATAATCTATATCATAAACATTTGGAATTTTAGCTTTAAAGTGATCTATAACATATTCTCTCCATTTTTTTTGAATACTTTTTTCTATACTTTTATTTTCTTTTAATTCTTTAATAACTGTTTCTAAATTATTTTCATCTAAATTCTTTATATTATTGTATAAATCCGTTAATATATCAATACATGCATTACATGCAAATTCTGAACCTTTATAACTATATTTACATCTTCTTATTCCATGTCCATCACCTATTGCACAGATCATTCCATTTTCCAATTTTTTATAAATTAAGTAATCCTGTGACCCTTTATTTTTAAGCTTGTTTTTGTATCCAACCGTACTGCTTGAAAATATATCGTATTTCATCCAACCCCCCCCTTAACTTACTATTTATTATATTAGTGAACATAAAAAAAAGTACAGTGTACCCTGTACTTTTTAAGATATTTTTCTTTTTCTAATTGACTCTCTACTTCTAGTAGATCTTTTAGCTGGTTTAACAACTTGCTTTCGTCTTTGAGTTCTAGCACCAAATATTCTCTTGCTATCACATAAAACCCAGCATGGTGTTAGTGTTAAAACCATAGCCATAGTTAACATAATATAAT
Source organism: Paraclostridium sp. MRS3W1 (assembly GCF_032465715.1). NCBI lineage: Bacteria > Bacillati > Bacillota > Clostridia > Peptostreptococcales > Peptostreptococcaceae > Paraclostridium > Paraclostridium sp. MRS3W1. The sequence continues at coordinate 1,078 of NZ_JAWDJM010000129.1, forward strand.
ATCTAAATCCTATGAATATCCCATTAAAAGCATTTACCAAAATTAAAACACTAATAATGCTTACAGATATTACAGATGATAATACAAAAATTCTCGAAATGTCTGAAAATGTTCTAGTAATTCTTGCCACTTTTTTATTTTTTCGGCTACTTTTCATGTTTATGCCCCCTAATTACAACAAATAATACATAGTTCTAATATAATAAATATAACAAATTTGTATTAAAATAGCAATTCTTATTAGTAACATTAACCAGTTATAATTAATAAATTAAATATTAAGAATAACTTTACAAAGGAGTGATTTATTTGCCATGTCTTCCTAACTTAGGTACTAAAGCACCTAATTTCAGCGCAAATACAACTCAAGGGCCTATCAAGCTATCTGATTATAAAGGTAAATGGGTTGTATTATTTTCTCATCCTGGCGATTTTACACCAGTATGTACAACAGAATTTTTATGTTTTGCAAAATATTATTCTAATTTTAAAAAAAGAAATACTGAACTTATAGGTCTTAGTGTTGATAGCAACAGCTCTCATTTAGCTTGGCTATACAATATATTTTTGCATACAGGTATTGAGATTCCATTCCCTGTAATAGATGATAGAAAAATGGAAATTTCTAGATTATATGGAATGATTTCAGAGCAAATGAGCGATACATCTACTGTAAGATCTGTTTTTATAATTGATCCAAATCAAATTTTAAGAACAATACTATATTATCCTTTAACTACAGGAAGAAACATTCCTGAAATAGTTAGAATAATAGATGCTCTTCAAACTTCAGATGAACATAATGTTTTAACACCTGCTGACTGGCTGCCTGGAATGCCTGTAATTTTACCTCCTCCTAAAACTTATAAAGAATTAAAAGAAAGAATTAAAAGTTGTGATAAAAATAAAAGTTGTATGGACTGGTATCTATGTTTTATAGATGATAAAACTTCTAATAACAAAAAATTAGATTATAATACTAAAAATAATTCTAATTCGAAAAATCGACCTCAAATAGATTCTCCAGCAAATAATATCCCAGTTAACCCTAACTGCCCTGATTTAAGTAGATTAGTAGGCACATACGTTTTAGGAGATCCTACAAGTGTTGATGCATTTTTGCTTGATTTTGTAATATATGCATTTGTTGAGATTAAACCAGATGGAACTTTATTTGTTCCAACTCCTCGTTACTTACGTCAACTACTATCACTTAGAAAAGATAATCCAGACCTTCAAGTGATTGCAGCTATTGGCGGTTGGGGTCAAGAAGGATTTTCTGATGCTGCAGCTACTCCAGCTTCTAGATATAATTTTGCTCGTCAAGCAAATGCTCTTATAAAGCAATATGATTTAGATGGCATAGATATAGATTGGGAATATCCTGGAACTAGTGGTGCAGGTATTAAATCTAGACCTGAAGATAAGGAAAACTTCACACTTTTACTTACAGCTCTTAGAGACGTAATTGGATCTGAAAAATGGTTAAGTGTTGCAGGTACTGGAACAAGAGAATATATAAATAAAAGTGCAGAAATAAATAAAATAGCTCCTTTAATTAATCATTTCAATTTAATGAGTTACGATTTTACTGCTGGTGAAACTGGTGAGAAAGGCAAAAAGCATCAAGCAAATTTATATGAATCAGAACTTTCTTTACCAGGATATAGTGTAGATATTATGGTTAATAATTTAATTGAAGCTGGAATGCCTTCAGAAAAAATATTAATGGGAGTTCCATTTTATGGTCGACTAGGAGCTACTACAACTAAATCTTTTGATCAACTTAGAAAAGATTTTATAAATAAAAATGGATACACATTTAAATTTGATAAAGAGGCTCAAGCTTCATATTTAGTAAAAGATAATGAGTTTGCTATGTCTTATGATGATATGCTATCTATTTATATAAAAACTCAATATGTAATAGATAATTGTCTTGGAGGTATTTTCTCTTGGATGGCACCTTATGATAAAGCAAATATACTCGCTAAAGCAATGAGTGATGGAATTAATAATCCTAGTGAATTAAGACGTGAAATAGAAGAAACGTATGGTTCTAGCTTTTTACTTTAAAAAACAGTCTATCTTAATAAGATAGACTGTTTTTTATTTTCATAAAATTTAAATTTATATTTACAATTTAATTTAATATGTTATAATTAGATACATAAATTTAAACAGAATATAACTAATGGTAGAGGTTGCATTATTAAATAGTACTATTATTGAGGGAAAGCACCTAGGATTTAATAGGAAAGGTAATGATGCCGAAATATATAAGTTAAGCTTAAAACTTATATATTGGGGTTATGTATAAGATATATAACACTGTCACTTTATGTGGAGGGCTATCTTTAGATTAAAGTTATTATATTTTCAAATTATAATTTCAGGTCTAGGAATATCTCTTAATATTCTTAGACCTTTTTTATTATCATTCTCCATTCCCGTTATATTCTCAATACACCATTTGGAGGTTACATTATGTTAAAAAGAGAAAAAAGGCAGGCATCGCTTGGTGATTCACTTCTATGTTTAGGATTTTTAATTTTTACCTTATCAATATCTTTAACTAAACTAGGACTTTCAGCTCATATTCCACTAGTTTTAGGTGGCGTTTTCTGTGGATTTGTTGCAATATTCAAATTAGGATTTACATGGAAAGAGCTTGAAGAAGGTATATTATCAACTATAAATTCTACTATGCAAGCTATTATAATTTTATTAATTGTTGGTATGTTAATTGGTACATGGATAATTTCAGGGGTTGTTCCAAGTATGATATATTGGGGATTGAACATACTTTCTCCAGGAATATTCTTAGTTGCCACAACTATTATATGTTCTATAGTTTCTATATCTACAGGTTCTTCTTGGACTACAGCCGGTACTATAGGTATAGCCCTTTTAGGTATAGGAAGTGCTTTAGGTATTCCTAAGGAAATAATAGCTGGTGCTATTATCTCAGGTGCATACTTTGGTGATAAAATGTCTCCACTTTCAGATACAACAAACTTAGCTCCGGCTATGGCTGGTACTAATTTATTTACACATATAAAGCACATGCTTTATTCAACTATTCCGGCATATGTTATTGCGCTTATACTATATGCTATAATTGGATTTAAATATGCAGGACAAGTTATAGATAATAGCCAAATTTTACAAATACAACAAGCTTTAGCTTCAAATTATAATACATTATCTCCATTATTATTATTAATACCTGTAATGGTTATAGTAATGGTTATCTTTAAAGTTCCTGCTATTCCAGGTCTTGTTATAGGTACCTTACTTGGAGGTTTTGTAGCTATAGTTTTCCAAGGTGCTTCAATTAAAGATGTTTTAGAAGTTGCTCAAGTTGGATATACATCAAATAGTGGAATGGCATTTGTGGACGAACTATTAACTCGAGGTGGACTTAATAGTATGTTAGGTACAGTATCTCTTATGTTATGTGCTTTAACTACAGGTGGAATACTTGAAAAAACTGGAATGTTAGAAGCTTTAGCTTCTGCTATATTAAAATTTGCAAAAGGAACTTTTGGTTTAGTGGCTGCAACTATCTTTACATGTATAGGAACTAATTTAGCAGTTGCTGATCAATATTTAGCAATAGTAATGCCTGGAAGTATGTACAGAGAAGCATTTAAAAAGCAAGGTCTTTCTCCAGAAAATCTTTCTCGTTCTCTAGAAGACAGTGCAACAATAACATCTCCTCTTATTCCTTGGAATACATGTGGAGCATATATGAGTGCTACACTTGGAGTTGGATCATTTGTATTTTTACCATTTGCATTTTTTAATCTTCTATGTCCTTTAATGTCATTGACGTTAGCTGCTACAGGATTCGGAATTACAAAATTATCAGATGAAAACTCAGAAGAACTTGAAAGTTCTATTGCATAATAAAAGGATGGCTATCAGCCATCCTTTTATTTTTTATATCCAATAATCGCAGCTCCTAGCGCCCCTATTATTTGAGTATCATCAGCTATAAAAATTTTCTTTCCTAAATTATTTTCTATCATATTTACTAAAACATTGCTTTTAGCAACCCCTCCAGTAAATGCAATATCATCTAATATATCAATTCTAGATAACATAGACTTAGATCTATTTGCTATAGATTGTAATATTCCTGATGCTATCGATTCTTTAGATATATTTTTTGCTAATAAACTAATAATTTCTGATTCAGCAAAAACAGTACACATACTTGATATATCTTGTGGAATTGCATCCTTAGCTAACTTATCAATGCTTTCTACATCACTTCCCAGTAAGTTAGATGTGACTTGTAAAAAACGACCTGTCCCTGCTGCACATTTATCATTCATTATAAAATTAGATACATTTCCATCATTATCTAAGTTTATAACTTTACTATCTTGTCCACCAATATCTAATATAGTCCTTATATTGTTATTTAAAAAATGTATTCCTTTTGCATGGCATGTTATCTCCGTAACTTTTTTGTCTACAAAGTCCATGCTCACTCTTCCGTATCCTGTTCCTATAACTTTCTTTATTTTATCTTTATCTATATCATTAGCAAGTTTTTCATAAACCTCTAATGATGCATTCTTAGGACTCCACCCTGTTGGTATAACAATTTTGTTTACTATTTTTTCTCCATCAAATAATACACCTTTTGTTGCTACAGATCCAGAGTCTATACCTATACTGTACATAAAATCCACCTACTTAGTCTATCATTTCTATAAAAGCTTCAAATCTAGTTCTTAATTGTTCTGTATCAGATTTAGAATAATCTGTTTCTATAGCCATATACGGTTTATTTTTAACGTTATTTACAAATTGTTTAATTCTATAACTTTCTACATTGAATGTATGACAAGCCTGAAGAACAACATCTATAACTCCATCTATCTTGTATTCATCCATAAGTCTATCTATTAGCTCTATTCTTGCATCATTATTTACCATGCATGAACAAGCTATGTTTATATATTTTTTAGCAATTGCATCTATTGGATCTGGATTATTTTCATCAACTAACTCATCATTAGATCTAATTCCTCCACAAAGTTCATATGCAACAACTACAGCACCACTTTCTTCTATAGTTTTAACTATTTTTTCACTAACTCCACCTATTGGACATCCTGTTATAAGTATTCTTGGTTTATCTTCACTTACAGGTCTTTCACCTTTTTCATATTTTTCTTTTATAGATGCAGTTAAATCCCTTATACTTTGTTTTAATTCATCTCTATCAAATTTAAATCCTGAGTTATATAAAACTTGGTGCATATCAAATCCATTCATTGGTGGTGGCACTAATTTACCTAGTTCATAAAACTCTTTTAATAATCTTCTCTCTTCATTTTTATCTTTTATAGCATCTCTTATATCATCATCAGTTATTTTTACTTCAAACTTATTTTCTATTTCTTCCTTTAAAACCACTATTTCATTTTTCCAAAGGTCAAATGAATGTTTTCCAAGCTTACTATTTGGTAATTGCATTAAATGTAAGTCTTTAATTTTTGCTAATTCTTCATACATTTTCTTTTTACCATCACATGTAGTTTCTGCTATTAATAAATCTGAAAAATAAAAATATGGACAAGTATCTGTTATTGCATGTCCAAAACTTGATTTTATAAGTGGACAAAGATTTCTTGGTAATATTTTTTCAGCTTCTGCTATTGGTTCTTCACTTACCCCACAAACTCCAACTGTTACAGCTTTTGCAGCCATTGGTATCTCAACTGGAGTAAATGCACAAAATACTCCAACTAATTTTTTCCCGCTCTCTTTTAATTCTTTAGCTTTTATAAATCCATTTCTTCTAGCTTCGCTAAACTCTTCAAATTTTTCTGGTAACGATATCATATCATTTCTCCCCCAACAATTTTAATGATTTATATCAAATTTTATCATATTTGGTATTTTTATGTAAAATAGTTAAAAACTATATTCCTTATACGAAATATAGTTTTTAACTATAACTACTATTGTCTTATAATTATAAATATCATATATGCTATATATGTTGCCGTTAAAATTATACCCTCAAATCTATTAACTTGTTTTTTACTTATTGCAAATACATAAGTAATCGCGGTAACAATTAACATAATAATCATATCTACAAATACTATAGGTTGTACATGTATGGTATGTATTATTGATGATGATCCTAATACAAACAATATGTTAAATATATTGGATCCTATGATATTTCCCATGGCAATATCGCTCTCACCTTTTCTTGCAGCTACAACACTAGTTACAAGTTCAGGTAATGATGTTCCTATAGAAACTATAGTAAGTCCAACTAAGTTTTCACTCATCCCTAAATCTATAGCTATATTTGTTGCACTATCTACAACTAAATTCCCACCTATTATAATTCCTATAATACCACCTATGCTTAACAGTATACTTTTTGCTATAGGATCTCTAGAACTTCCTTGTTCAACATCCATTTCTTCCTTTGAAGATAATGCCATTTCCAATAAGTAATACATAAATATAGAAAACAATGCAAACAGCATAAGACCATCAGATCTTGTAAGTGCATTCTCATTGTATCCTTGAAATTTTATATCGTGAGACAATATAAGTAAAACCAATGACGCTAACAATGCAAATGGAAACTCTTTTATTATAGTTGTCTTTTGAACCTTTACAGGAGCTATAATTGCTGATATACCTAAAACAAATAGTATATTAAATATATTGGATCCTACTACGTTTGCTATAGCTATATCATTTTGTCCTTTCATAGCTGCAGAAATACTTACTGCTGCTTCTGGAGCACTTGTCCCAAAGGCTACTATGGTTAGACCTATTATTATAGTGGGTATATTTAATGCCTTTGCAATTGAGGATGCTCCAACAACAAAGTAATCGGCAGACTTTATAAGTAATATAAATCCAATCAAAAGTATTACATACTTCATAAAATTGTACTCCTTTTTTCTTTTAGATTTATATTAACCATATCTACTAATATTTATTACATGTAGTAATTAGTAGATAATTAATTGTATTAATACAATTAATTAATTTTATATACCTATATAAATTAATTAATATTAATAGTAATATATAGTTATATTTTTATTTAAAGGAGTTTGTTTTATGTTAAAAAAAGTGGCCGCTATTCATGATTTATCTGGTATAGGAAGATGTTCTTTAACTGTAGCTATTCCAATACTTTCAGCTTTAAAAGTTCAATGTTGCCCATTTCCAACAGCCATACTGTCAAGTCAAACAGGATTTTCAGAGTATTCATTTTTAGATTTGACAAACGAGATGAATAAATATAAAAACGTTTGGAATAATCTTAATATACATTTTGACTGTATATATAGTGGTTTTTTAGGATCTAAGGACCAAGTTAATATAGTCTCTAAATTTATAGATGATAATAAAGACTCATTAGTAATCGTAGATCCTGTAATGGGCGATGATGGAGATTTATACCCTATATTTGATGATGAAATGTGTAGTAAAATAAAAAGTCTAGTACAAAAATCGGATATAGTTACACCTAACTTAACAGAAGCCCTTATTCTAATTGGAGAAAATTTAAATAATACCAACTTAGACAAATCCAATCTAGTTCGTATTGCAAAGCAAGTTTCTAATTTAGGTCCTAGTAAAGTTGTTATTACAGGTATAAAAATTAAAGATTGTATTTATAATTTATCATTTGATAAAAATTTAGATGAAGCTTATTTTACATCTTCACCATTTAATAATATTTCGTATAGTGGTACTGGCGATATATTCACGTCTATTCTTGTCGGCATGATATTAAATGGACATTCATTAAAAAATAGCGTTATAAAAGCTAACAACTTCATCAGTAATGTAATTTCATATACATCTAAATTCGATACAGACAGAAATGACGGAGTTATGTTTGAAATGTTTTTAAATGAGCTTACAAATTAAACCTAAACACTTAATCTAAGTGTTTAGGTTTAATTTCTATTTTTTATATTTTAACTCTAAAATTTCTTGATTTACTTTTAATTTAAATTTATTGTCCTTTAATACAATTTTATATCCACTTAAGTATATATCTTTTAAACTTTTAACTATATCTGGCTTATTATCTATAAAGTTAAATCTGTGCATGCATATATCATTATAAGTATTAACATCATTTAATATGTTAATTTCAGATTTTAAATTTTGTTTTGTTTGCATATTTCTAACGTTTTTTTTATACATTTTATCAAATTCTAATTGATAGAAATTTAATTTAACTTCATTGTAATCAACTATTCTTTCTATAATACTTTCCTTTATAGTTATATCATCTATATTGACAAGGTTATGATCTATATAAGCTATTATATACTTTGATTCTATATCATTTTCAATAAATTTATTTAACTTATTATTTATATAGCTATCATTACAAAACACATTAATATTTATATTTATAAAAATTACAATTAAAGTAAATATTATTATTATCTTTTTCATATTTATCTCCTTTGAATTCCATATATTAATATATTATTTCCTAATTTTTTATTTATTTATCCTATTTTTTCATAGATTATATTTGGATAATGTGTAAAAAATATAATTAACGTTTAAATTATAGAGGTGATAAAATGAAAAAATCAAAAAAAAGAAACTCCTTTTTTATAATTGCATTTTTTATAATTTCAGGATTTTTAATTAGTGGTAAACTTGATTTATTTGATAAAATTAAAACTCAAATACTAAATACAGACCCAACAACTAGAGAATATAGTTGGTACTTTAATCCAAGAAATGATGGAAAACAGCCTACACCTATCAAAGAAGCTTCATTTTTCAAAAAGTATAATGCTTACTATGTAGGAGATCCAAATGAAAAGGTATTATATTTGAGTTTTGATGCAGGGTATGAAAGTGGAAATACGGAAAAAATACTAAACACTTTAAAAAAACATAATGCTCCTGCTGCTTTTTTCGTAGTAGATCATTACCTAAAATCAAATCCTGAAATGGTAAAAAGAATGACTGAAGAAGGCCATTTAGTTTGTAATCATTCAAAGTCTCATCCTTCTATGGCTAGTATAACTGATTTTAATAAGTTCAAAGAAGAAATTGTAACTGTAGAAAATAGATATAAAGAAATCACAGGAAAAGAAATGCCTAAATATTTTAGACCTCCTATGGGTAAATTCAGCGAAAAATCACTTGAATATACTCAGCAATTAGGTTATGACACTATATTTTGGAGTTTTGCTTATGTAGACTGGTATGAAGATAAACAACCTAGCCACGAAGAAGCTAAAGAAAAAATATTCTCTAGAACTCATCCTGGAGCAGTGCTACTTCTTCATCCTAATTCTAAAACAAATGCAGACATATTAGATGATGTTTTAACTCATTGGGAACAAGAGGGTTATACAGTAAAAAGCTTAGACCATCTTACAAATAAAAAATCATCTAACAATACTGATTTGAAAATTTTAGAAAATAAATAAAAGCAGATATTTTAATATCTGCTTTCTTTTTTATGCTTCTAGTAATACTGATTTCCCATTATATATACCTACCCAATAAGGCTTATATATACTTTTGATGTCTAAAACTTTTATATCATGTATATGACACTTACTATTTATAACATTATTTTTTATTACTTTAATCATTTCATTTTTTATATTTTCTAGCATATGAATTTCATCCATTTCAGATTTTTTTATATTATTTTTAGATATATTTACTTTGTATGTATCTGGAGCTTTAGTTATAGATTTTGAAAATCCAGTATGAGTATTTACTAACATTGTAATTTTGCTTCTATTTATATCTTGTTTAAATATATTCTTACCTTTTATTTTAATAACTATATCATAAGTTATAACTTTATGCTCTATGTACTTAAGAGTTGTATTTTTTATCCTAGGGTTTAATTGGACCACTTTACTCATTAACGGTATATTATCTCTCTCAAATTTTTTCACATCATTTTTCTTCACTTTTACTTCTATTGCATCTATTATCATGCTGATTCCTCCTAAGATATAATTAGTCTTTTATAAATTATATTAAACATATCTTAGGTTTAATGTCTGTACAATTTAAAATATATAAATTTTTACTTAATATAATATCCTTAAAACAAAAAACAAGTAAGCATTTAAGCTTACTTGTTTTTACATTACTCTTTGTGCAATATTTAAAGAATGGTCTGCAATTCTTTCTAAGTTGCTAAGCAAATCTAAATATAAAACCCCAGAATCAACACTACATTTACTTTGATTTAATCTTAGCATATGATTTGATCTAAATGCTTTATCCATAGCATCTACTTCATTTTCTATTTCCAAAACTTTTTGAGCTAAAACTTGATCATTTTCTTGTAATGCTTTAATAGCATACTCTATGCTAAGTAAAACTTTATCGTATATTTCTTTAGTTTCAGTTTGACTTTGACTAGATAAATTTATACTAGAATCCATAGATGATTGAGCTAATTCAGCAATATTTTCAGCATGATCTCCAATTCTTTCTATATCATTTACAGTGTTAAACATTAGATCAACTAATTCTCTTTCGTTATCATCCAGTGGGCATTTGGATAATTTTAATAAATAGTTTAAAATGTGCTTTTGCAATTTATTTATATTTTTTTCTTGCTCTAAACACTTAAGAGCTTTTTCATTATCTTGATCTAAAAATGAATTTATTGCGTTTTGTAAGCTTTCTTTCGCCTGATTTCCCATACTTACAATTTCTTTCACAACATTGCCAAGTGCAATAGATGGTGTTTCTAACATTCTTTCATCTAAGTATTTTGTTTCTTTGCTTTCTTTTTCATCTTTATCTGGCACTAATTTAATTGCTATATTTACTATAAACTTAGCAAAAGGAATTAAAATTATAACATTTATTAAATTAAATAAAGTATGTGCATTTGCTATTTGTCTTGCTGCATCACCAGGATTTATACTCGTTACTAATGAAACTATAGGCTTATTTAAAATTAACACAAATAATAATGTTCCTATAATATTAAATGTTAAATGCATTACCGCTGCTCTTTTTGCATTTGTATTAGCTCCTATACTAGATAATAAAGATGTAACACAAGTCCCAATGTTATCTCCATATAATATTGGAAGTGCAGATGTTATAGGTATTAAACCTTGAGTAGCTAGTGCTATTAACATACCCATAGAAGCACTTGAACTTTGAACTATTCCAGTAATAGCAAATCCAGCTAAAATACCTAAAAACTGGTGCTGTCCAAAATATACAAGCGCATCTCTAAATCCTTGATACTCAGCTAAAGGTCCTACTGCATCTTTCATAAACTCCATACCTGTAAACAATATCCCAAATCCAATTAATATTTCTGCAATATTTTTTATCTTTGCTTTTTTAGTAAATAGAAATAAAACAATACCAATCCCTAAAGCTATTGGAGCTAAACCTTCTAGGTTAAATGATACTAATTGAGCTGTTATAGTAGTTCCTATATTAGCTCCCATTATTACTCCTATTGCTTGTGTCAAACTCATTATACCTGCATTTACAAATCCAACCACCATAACCGTAGTTGCACTACTACTTTGTATGATTCCAGTTACAACTGTACCAACTAAAACCCCCATAAATATATTACTTGTGAGTAATCCTATAATTTTCTTTAACTTCTCGCCGGCTGACTTTTGTAGACCATTCCCCATTAAATTCATACCATATAAAAATAGCCCTAATCCGCCAATTAAATTTATAGCTATATCCAATTTAAAACCTCCTTTGTAATTAAATTGATATAAATAAAGCGACTAATTATTATTGTGTTAATTTTTTATATTTTATATACTTTACCAATTTATAAATTATATATTTTTTGCATTATTTTACATGAATTGAAAAATAGAATTTGATAAATATATAATTAAAATAACATTTAAAGGACTGATTATTATGACAGAATTTAAATATATATTAATATTATTTTTTATATTTATTTTTTCAACTTCAAATGTACATTCTTTAAATCTAAAAGATACTACAGCTCCTAAAATAGATATTGTTTCTCCTGTTAATGCACAGCAATACATTATTTCTAAACCTACTATAAGAGCTACTTTCCAAGATGAAAATAATATAGATTTAAAAAGTATTAAGTTTTTGGTTAATTATAAAGATGTTACTAAGGATTGCAAAATCGAAAATAATTCAATTTCTTATAAACCTAAAAATAAATTTAAAAGAGGAACTCAAATAATAGAAGTTCATGTCAGTGATGTAAATAAAAATAAGTCTAAAGCTGAATGGTATTTTAATGTAGGATCTCCAAATTATAACCATTATTATGGTTTAATCCATGCTCATACATCAAATAGTGATGGCCATGGTAGTTTTGAAGATGCTTACTATACCTCTAAATTCAAAGCTAAACTAGATTTTTTTGCAATAACAGATCATTCAAATATGTTGGATAAAGATACAGAAGTTACTTTAGATGATGGAAGTTTAAGCTCTAAATGGACAAGTTTAATTAATGTATCAAATGATTATACGTCTAATGATAAATTTTTAGCTCTTAAAGGTTTTGAAATGACTTATCCTTTTAAAAATAAAAAAGACCCTATAGGCCACATAAATGTGTTTAATACTAATGGCTTTATATCTACAAGTGATTCTCTTTACTCTAATTTAGAAAGCTTTTACAAGGAAATTTCAAAACATGATGATTTAATTGCTCAGTTTAATCATCCATGCGATACATTTGGAAGATTTAATAATTTAAAATACAATAAAGATGCAGATAGCGTAATTTCTTTAATTGAAGTTTGTAATGGATATAAAAGTGATATAACTAAAAACAAAATAGCTTTTGACGAATATCAAAAAGCTTTGGATTTAGGTTGGCATCTAGCTCCTACATCTAACCAAGATAATCATCGAACTGATTGGGGAGTTGCAAATGAATTCAGAACAGTTGTTTTGTGTACAGGTCTAAACGAAAATTCATTTTATGATTCTTTAAGAAACATGAGGGTATATGCTACTCAAGACAAAAATATAAAAATAGATTATAGTATAAATGATCAAGTAATGGGTTCTACTATAAAAAATACATCCAATTTATATTTTAATATAAGTGTAATCGATAATGATCTTAAGGACAAAATTAAAAGAATCGAAGTAATTTCTAACAATGGTAAAATAGTCGCATATAAAAATTTCAGTTCTAACTTAGCTAAACTTGAATTGAAACTTTCTACGTTAAAAGATTCTTATTATTATGTAAAAGTATATCAAAATAATGATAAAATATCAGTTACAGCACCTATTTGGATTGAATTTAAAAAAGAACAATGATGAAAGATTATTCTTTCATCATTGTTTTTATATAAACTCCATTTCCATTTAAGGTATCCTTAGTCATTACATATGATAATGATCCTATTAACTTATCATTTTGAATAATTGGAGATCCACTCATTCCTTGTGTTATTCCTCCATATTTTTTTATTAATGCTTCATCTTCTACTTTAAAATCAAAACTTTCTATTTCTTTACCTATTTTATTAATTTTTGTAACGTTTATTTTATAATATTTAGTTTCATTTTCATTATGTTTCATAACTACAAAAGCTTGACCTAATTTAACTTCATTTTCATTTGCAATTTTACATATTTTGTGTTCCTTGTTATTTTGTAGAGAATTTACATTACCTTTAACACTATAACTTCCCATATTTGAAATTGTTCCTAATAAATTTTCACTTTTATCCCCATTTATATTTCCTACATACTTTTTAGATGATTTTTTTATACGAGATAAATTTGATTTATATATTTCACCTTTATTTGTAATTAACTTTTCATTTTCTTTAAATTCAATATCATGACCTACTGCTCCAAAATTTAAATTTTGTGGATTTATATAAGTTAAAGTTGCTGTATATGGAATTTTATCTACTAAATACTCTGGTTTAAGTTGTTTTTTATCAATACTTACCTTTATTTTTTTATTATTTCTTATTAAACTTAAGTTTATTTTTTCATCTTCTTTCATAGAGATAAGAGTAGTTATTATATCTTGTTTAGATAATATATTTTTTTCATTTTGATTAAATATTTTTTTTACTGAATCTCCACTTATAC
>NZ_JAWDJM010000130.1:0-21039 GCF_032465715.1 Paraclostridium sp. MRS3W1
AAAAGACACTTTTTTGTGTCTTTTTAATTAACATGAATATATATATTATAATATAGTTATGTTTTCTGCTTGAAGACCTCTAGCACCTTTAACTATATTAAAGCTTACTTTTTGACCTTCTTCTAATGATTTAAACCCATCAGTTTGTATAGCTGAGAAATGAGCGAATACATCTTCTCCTCCATCTACTGTTATGAAACCAAATCCTTTTTCATTGTTAAACCATTTTACTATTCCATTTTCCATTGAAATGTACTCCTATTAACCATATCAAGACCTAATCTTGATTTACTTTTGTATCTCTACAAATACTATTGTAACATATATAATTAATAATAGATAGTCTTTTCTGTCAATTATAATTAAGTTCATTTATTATCAACTCTGTTTTATAGTAAAGTGCTCTAACTCTTCAATAGTAATTGGCTTAGAATAGAAAAATCCTTGAATATATATTTTTTCATAATCTATATTCTTTATAATCTCTAATTGCTCATCATTTTCTACACCTTCACATACAATCGATTTATCTAAAACTTTACATATTTCACTCACAAACTCAATAATTTTTCTTTTTAATAACGTTGTTTTAATATCATTAATAAAATATTTATCTAGTTTAATTATTTTAGCATCTATCTCATTTAATAAATCTAGATTAGAATACTCTACTCCAAAATCATCAATTGCTATAAAAAATCCATGTTCTTTTAAAGTTAATATAGTTTTTTGTATTTTAGATATATCTTTTGATTTGAACTTTTCTACAACTTCTAGACAAATTAAATCTCTAACAAAATTTGGTCTTTCACTAATTGCTATAAGTTCTTCTATAAACTTTTTATCTTCAATTTCTATAAATGATACATTAACAGAAATATACAATTTATTATTTTCATAAAAGCTATATGTTTTTATTTTCTCATGGTCTGCTAAAACTTTCTTTATTATCCATATAGATATATCAAATACCATATTACTTTTTTCTATGTCTTCTAAAAAGTAATTTGGTGTTAAAATTCCTTCTTCAGTTTTCATTCTTAAAAGTGACTCTAACCCTACAATGTTATTAGTTTTAGGATTTATTATTGGTTGATAATACATTACATACTTATCATTTCTTAAATTTTCATTTATTACTTTTCGCTTACGTATTATTCTTGTTTTTCTAAAGATGATGTAATATATAAATATTAATATAAATAAAATTAATACTAAAATGATTTTATTTTTAAAAATATTCTTTGAAAAGTCCTCATTATAAATTAAAATTCCATATTTACTTTCTGATAAAACTTCATCAATTTGATTTATAAGTGATTCATTACCTTTAGACCCAGCTATATATACTGGCTCGCAAGAAAACTCTAAAATTCTATTAAAATTTTGACTTTCTAGATTCTTATTTATAGGAGCTACTATAAAATCTACTTTAGACTCTTTTAAATCATCTTGTGCTTCTTCATATGAGTTTTCATTTATAAATTCCGGTTGTATATTTTTTTTACTTAGCAAATTTGAAACATATTTATTATTTTGCTCATTTTTTATATATCCAAATTTTAGACCATTAAGTTCATTTAAATCATTACAGTTTTTATTCTCATTTACATATATAGCATAATTTTCATCTGCTATATAATGATCTGTAAATACATAATCATGTTCTCTATCAGGAGTTTTGCTTAAACCAAACAATAAATCAATTTTCCCATTTTTTAAATAATCTAACCCTTCTTGGGTTTTACAGTTAACATAAGTATATTTAAATCCTAATTTATTAGAAATAAGTTTTAATAAATCATTATAATACCCACTAGGCTTTGACCCTTTATCAAAGAAATAATAAGATCCATATTCATAAAGACCTACCTTAACTTCCTTTTTATTTTTATTCTCATCAATATTTATATTAGAAAACAAAAAAAAGAAAACACTAATTACAACTGTAATTTGGATTATATGAATTAAATATTTTTTTAATTTTTTCATATGTAATTCCCCTTAATATATAACAATTTAGTTATTATATAATTTTTCTTAAGTTTAATAAAGTACCTAAGCTTATAGTATTTCTATAACCCATGTGTACACCTTACTCTTATACTTTATACCATTTTTATATACTACTTACACTTTAAACAAATTTTAATTATAATTAAAATACTATAAATGTTTTAGGAGGAATCATAAGTGAATCTTGATTGTCTTACAAAAGAACGTAATATCGGATCTGACGAAATTTTTAAATTATTAAAAGATAAAAATGTCATATTTTTTATTGAACAATGGGATACACAGTGGGTATCAAAAAGTGAAGCCTTTGATTTTTGGAAAAATGAAGTTGAAATGAGAGTTGTTCCATTAGAAATTGAATGTATTTATTTAGAAGACTATCCAGGTGAATATTGTTATGTTCCAATAAAATATAAAAATAATAAAGATGAAAATGACTTAACTTGCTATATTAAACTTGATATGTACCATTAGGTTTATTTTACAAACATATTGGACTTTAAATCTAAATTACTAGATTTTAAGGTCTTTTTTGCTATCTGTTATAATTTAATTATTGTAAATTTAAAAAACGTTGGAAGTTAGCCATGTAAAATAATTTTGACATTGTAAAACATACTATGTAAAGGTATTTTGATAGACGAATTTACTTAAATATGACAAGATTTTGATAGAGGGAGAAGTATTATGGAAATTGGAAATAAATTAAAAAAATCAAGACTAGAGTCTAAGTTAACTCAAGAAAAAGTAGCAGAGGAAATACAAGTTTCTAGGCAGACTATATCAAATTGGGAGAATGAAAAATCTTATCCCGATATTGTAAGTGTAATTAAACTAAGTGATTTATATAATATTAGTCTAGATGAATTACTAAAAGGAGATTCTGAGATGATAAAACATTTGGATGAAAGCACAAATATTGTTAGTAGCAATAAAAAACTTTTAATAGCCTTTGGGATAAATATAATATTTTTTATTTTATTTATCTTTTTCAATGGTGTAATCTCAAGTAACAACTATCTTATAATAGGTGCTGCATCAATTGGGATTTTAAGTATATCAGCATTATTTTACCAAATAATCAAAAAATTTTAAGGAGAGTTTATATGAAATGGTATTTAATTGTATTGGTTTTTATTTCACTCTTAGGAGCATCAACTCTAGCTTATCAGGTTTTTAAAATGACAGAACTTGATGCAAAAAGCAGAGGTTTTAAGCATCCAAAAGCTTGGGGGTTTTTTGCACTAGGTGGAAATAATAGTAGTGGTTTATTACTATATTTGATAGGCAGAAAGAAGTATTTGTCTCACATGAGTGATACAGATAAACAAATAATTGAATCTAGGAAAAAGAAAGCTGGAGTTTCTTTAATCTTTTTTGCACTATCAACAATAGCTCTATTCGCAGTTTTTGTTTTAGAATTTTAAAGTCTACATGTTAATGAGAATAGATTATAAAAATTACTATTGACTTTTCTTATTTATTGGACTATCATTTTTATAAATTATTTTTTAGGAGGATTATTATGAATACACTTATTAGATTAAATTTAATACATCACCATTTCTAGAGACTTGGTCTGTTTAAGCAGATACAAGTCTGTTCGCGTAGGCTTGTATCTCTAGGAATGATAAATTAAGTGTATTTATAATTTATTAAGCCATGTGGGATATATGCCTACATGGCTTTTTTAATATTAAAAATAATTTATTCAAATAGGAGCGATATTATATGAAAAACAACTATATAAAACCAAGTATTTTACCAGGATTCATGGAATTATTACCTAATGATCAAGCAATTTTTAACGACATATTAAATAAAATAACAAATATATATGAAAATAATGGGTGTTTAGCAATTGATACGCCTATAATAGAAAAATCAAGTGTATTGCTTGCTAAAAGTGGTGGTGAAACAGAAAAGCAAGTATATAGATTTGAAAAAGGAAAAAATGATTTATCTTTACGATTTGATTTAACAGTGCCTTTTGCAAGATATGTAGCACAACACTATAACGATCTAGTATTTCCTTTCAAAAAATATCAGCTAGGTAAAGTATATAGAGGCGAAAGAAATCAAAGGGGTAGATACAGAGAATTTTATCAGTTAGATGTAGATGTCATTGGAAAAGATAAGCTAAGTGTCTACAATGATGCATGGGTAATTAGTTTAGCATCTAAAGCCTTTAAGTCTATTGGTTTAAACGATTATAAGTTTAAAATTAGTAATAGAAAAATATTAAAAGGAGTATTAGCTCAATTACAAATAGACGATGTTCAAGAGGTTATAACGCTAATAGATAAATACGATAAGATAGGTAAAGATAATTTAATGATAGTTTACGTGACATTGTTGGAGATGAGAAAAGTAGTTACTTAACTAACTTACTAAACTTTAAAGAATCAAACGAAATTCTATTAGATAAATTGATGAATTTAAACATTCAAAATGAGTTTTTCTCTGAAGGATTAGATGAATTAAAAAAAGTTGTATCTACATTGAAAATTTTAGGTGTAAAAGATAATGAATTTGAAGTTGATTTAAAGATAATCAGAGGATTGGATTATTATACAGGAAGTGTGTTTGAAACGTTCCTTATAGGTAATGAACAGTTTGGATCTATTTGCTCTGGTGGTAGATATGATAATTTAGCTGAAAATTACACAAATAATATATTACCTGGAGTTGGTATATCTATTGGGTTAACAAGATTATTCTTTGTTTTAAAAGAAATTGGATTCATAGATAAATATAATATAAAATCTAATTCTGATTATTTAATAATACCAATAGGTGATACACTTGAATATAGCGGAAAAGTTATGTCAGACTTAAATGAAAAAGGATACAACGTAAGTATTTATTTTGAAGACGATAGTTTAAAGAAAAAGTTAAGTTACGCAAATAAATTAAATATAGATAATGTAATATTTATTGGAGAAAGTGAAGTTGTTAATAATGAAATAAAAATAAAAAATATGATATCTGGAGAAGAAAAAATTATAAACTATAAAGATCTTTAAATCCTGATTATCTATTTTAAAAATTAAGTTTAAAAGATGTTGAATTGTGATATAATATAAATATAAAAAAGGAATTGAAGTCTATTCGCAGTAGAGTGATATTCCAAATTAATTTATTTGAAATGCTTGAATTTGATTTTTATATCAAGTTCTATACCACTCTTAGTTGGGCGACTAGAGTGGTTTTTTAATTTGTCATATATGTAATTAGTCAAAAGACCAATACATACAGTGCTTATAGCACTAACAATTATCTTTAGTTCCATACTTCTCACCTCCTTCCTTTTAGAAGTAGGCTAGAAAGTTTAATGGAACACCACTCTATAGATTTCAATTCCTGATTTTTATTATACCATAAAATGTTAAAGTATTTTTTCTATAATTTTCTTATTTTTATATAATATATAACAATTGGAACAAATATTAAAATTAAACAAGCCGGCAAAAACCAAACTCCTAAAGATTTACTATTTGCAGACATAAGAGTAATGTATAAAAATGAAATATTAATTGCTATCTTAGCAAAATTCATCAAATCTCTCGTTAAATCATAAACCTTAACATAATTTTCTTCAGTTATTTTTACTGGAACATTTAATGCTTGTGGACAAAATAATACTCCGCTCATAGATATATTTACTATAATTGCAATTATAGGGAGTGTTATTAAACTACTTTTACTTCCCCATGAATCAATCTGCCCAACTGAATTATAATGGGATGCTACATTATCACCTATATTATTCCAGTTAATGATTAGATATGCTATCATAAAAATTAATAATGATAAGTTTATAATTTCTATTATTTTTTGCTTAGTATCAAATTTAAATTTATAGTTATTTATAAGTATCCCTCCCCTTAAGATTCTCCTAAACTACTAAAAAAGCATTTAGTTATATATTTAAAATTATAAATCTCACTCCAAAATAAATCTATATTAATCCAATTTAAATTTATCTATCTACTGTTTTTGTATAATTGTTCTTAAGCTGATTAACAATATTATTTTTAATTTACGTAAGCAGTTTAATTTTGTTATTAATTCAAATGGAGTGATTTAAAATGAGTAAATAAAAACTTTATTCTAGGTTTATTTATCAATCAATAGGGTAAACAATATAAATATATTTAAACTAGTTTATACGATAAAAAGGGAGTGTAAAAAATGTGTACAGCACTAACATTAAAAACAAAAGACGGGCAACATTTATTTGGAAGAAATATGGATATAGAGTACAACTTTAATCAAGCTGTTCATCTTGTTCCTAGGAATTTTGAATATAAAAACGTAGCAACTAATGAAACTAACTCTACAAAATATGCAGTTATGGGTATGGCAACGATAATAGATAATCATCCATTATTTGCTGAAGCAATGAATGAAAAAGGATTAGCTTGCGCAGGTTTAAATTTTCCTGGATTTGCATATCATTCAGATAATTTAATAGATGGAAAAAATAATTTACCTCCATATGATTTAATACTATGGATATTATCAAATTTCGAGACTATAGAAGATTTAAAACCTGAACTAGAAAATATAAACCTAGTAAATAGACAGTTAAATTCATCTACACCATTACCAACACTTCATTGGATTGTTTCTGATAAAAGCGGCAATTGCTTGGTTATTGAGAATACAAAAGAAAAGTTAAGCATCTATGATAATGAAGTAGGAGTGTTAACAAATGCACCAACTTTTAATTGGCATACAACAAACCTAATTCAGTATATGGGTTTAAATGCTGATCAACCTCAGAATACTAAATGGAGTAGACTAAATTTATCTCCTCAATCTCAAGGTCTAGGTATGTTTGGAATCCCTGGTGATTTTTCATCTGCATCTAGATTTATAAGAGCTGCTTTCTATAAATCTAGCTTAGAGTCTTCAGATATAGAGTTTTGTGGGGTAAGTGAGTTTTTCCATATATTAAACAATGTCGCTATGCTAAATGGCGCTGTAAAAACTCCAGAAGGTAAATACGATCTAACTCAATATACTTCTTGTATGAATCAAGATAAATGCATCTATTATTACAATACATACAATAATAATCAGATAAGTGCTATAGATATGAATAAGGAAGATTTAAATTCTACAGAAATAAAGATTTTCCCTTATAGAGATACTTTAGTTATAAATAACGAGAACTAAATAAAATTTTAAAGTCATGGAAACCTAAGCAATTAGGATATTCATGACTTTTTTATGATACGTTTATATCATTTTAAATCTGAGTTATATTTTCTAAAAATGCCCTAACTTCTTTTGGACTTTTTAAAACTATAACTTTATCTTTAAATTCTTCTTCTATTTGCTTATATCTATTGACTATTTCTTTTGTTCTTCCTTTATGAATAATCCACCATCCAAATTCTAAATCAAATTTTTCTTCGCATCCTTGTGCCATATCTTCACGTGTTTTGTTTCTATTATTTAGATATCTTTTATATGCTCTAAAAAAGCATATCCTACGAGGAAAGTTTAGAAAAATTATTTTATCCGCTTGTTCTAATCTTTCTCTTTGATAAAAACCTCTATAGTTACCATCTATAACCCAAGATTCATTCTTCATAAATTCTTTAGTTAGGGCGCGACCCTCATCCTTATCTCTCTCGACCCAACCTGGTGTGAATTGAATTGTATCAAGGTGTAAAACAGGAGTATTATAATAACTTGATAGTTGCTTAGCCATTGTAGATTTTCCACTTCCACTATATCCTACTATTGCAATTTTCATCGTAGTCCCCCTTTTTTAATTGATATCCATTGTATATTTTTATTACAGTATCAGTTTCTAAATTCCTTTATATTCAAAATTAAAATTTATAGTAATTATTCTAATTTTCTAATTAAGTTTCACATGTTACCTACAAATATTAATAATTTTATATAAAATTTAAAATAAAGTTAAAGTCCTTAAATCTAATCTATTAGATTATCAGGACTTTTTTTATATAGTTGATTGAATTTTTTAATACCATAACTATACTTTATTTCTTAAATTTATATGGATTATTTACTGTCATGTCTATGACATGGCCACACTCCGTACACACTTCCAAAATTAACTTATTACCTCCTGAAAATATCTTATCTTCTGGGGTTAGGTAAGCCCCCGTTAATATCCCTTTTCCAAATTCAGAACTTCCACATTTTGGACATACTTCCTTAGACATAAAAAAGCTCCTTTTCATTTATATTAAAATAAATCTTATTACTATATCTATTCAAGCTTATCATAAAAATATATTAAAATTACTCTTATGGATTCAGATATGAAAATTTCGGAGTAAAATATAAAAAATCCAACATATCAATTAATTTTAAAATTTGATTATTTAATGTTTTTTTAAGGTTGTATTTATATTCATTTAAGATTCTATGTTTATAATAGTGTTTGTAAAGCATAGAGAGAGGTGAGTGTAATCTTTTTGATACTTACTATATTTTGGAAATTATTTAGAACTGCATTTAGAGTTGGTTTATTCATACTAATTTCTATATTTTTAATTGCAGTAACTTCAAAAAGTTTAATTATAGATCATAGTTTAAATCAAGATACATTTTTAAATAATGCTCGTAGCATATTAAAACCAATATTTTATTTTGTAGATTAAAAAAGGAGGCGTTAATTTTGAGTAAATGTAAATTATATAGATCAGAAAATAACCGTATGATAGGTGGTGTTTGTGGGGGTATAGGAGAATTAACAGGCATTAGCCCTACACTAATTAGAGTTTTATTCGTACTAGGTGGTGTCAGTATAATAATATATATAATTCTATGTTTAGTACTTCCATCTGGAGAAAACTTTTAATTGCATAACTTATTTTCATAAAATCAAGTTATAGGCATTTTAAAATCGCAAATAGTAAATAACCATATATATTTCAATGAAAAGGCAATAGAATCGATTCTATTGCCTTTTTTGTTTATTGCAAACAGTAATACCAAACTAAAATATTACTTGGAAAATTCATTTTCAAATGCTAAGTAAGTTTCTAAACTTCATAATATAGTTCATAATTGTTTAATCTATATATTAAAATTGCACATATCTATAAAATTAAAAGTTGAAATATTTTTATTTAATTTTATAGTTGGTTATCTTTTTCAGTTTTAAGTAATAATCTCAAAGTTAACGTGATATATATGTAATATAAAGATATAAATATATCACATTATCAAGGGGGATTAATTTATGAAATATATAAATAAATATTCATTTCTATTTTGTTTGTTTGGCTTACAAGGATTTAATGGCTTAAATGGTGATCCATTAGATTTTCTATACTTTGGATTCTTTTCATTTTTAGGTAATATCTGGTGGTATAAGTTAGGGGATTGTGAAGACGAGCGCTTTATTTGTAATAAGCATAAGGCAGGTTATATAGCCCTTAGAGTCTGCCTTCCCTTAGCAATAGTTGCAAGTGTATTAATTAGACTATATACAGTGGATATATTAACACTTTATAGACTTCAACTATTAATATTATCCATTTCATTTGCACTAGCAGCAAATTTATGGGCATTTTTAACTTATAGATTTGATGTTGGGGTTTAAATCTATGACAAAGTTTATTAGTAATTTAAAAAAGTATCGTCAATTTAATGAATTAACTCAAGAAGAACTAGCTAATAAAGTTAGTGTTAGACGAGAGACTATAGCTCGTTTAGAAAATGCTAAATACAACCCTTCTCTTGAACTGGCAATGAGGATATCAAAAGAATTAAATACTCCAATTGAAAAGTTGTTTATATTTGAATTTTAATAATTAATACAATAAATTAAAAGCCATTATAATCCTAATAAAGGACTATAATGGCTTTTTTACTAGACATTTTTGAGTGTGTTTTTTATAATGATTTAAACTACATTTTCATTATCAAAGAGGCTAGTATCACTCTCTCTACTATAATTATACCATAAATAACTAAATTTTTTAAGACTATGAATATCCCCTCATTCCTATATAATTTATAGAGCAAATTAAACAAGCTAATTTATATAATCAAGGAGGGTATATTATGAGTCTAAATAATTATGAATTGAATCTTGAAAACGAATGGTTACAAAGAGTTCTTACTGAGGCTAAGAAACAACTTGATGAAAAACGTAGTGCTAAAGATAGATTTAAAAAAGATGCTATAGAAACACAAAGAGAACTCTGGAGTGATTTAGGATCTGTTTCTATAGAAAATGGATTAGATCAACTTTCAGATTTTATGTCATTCATGGATATTATGAAAAATCAAAAAAGAAGTCATGAATTTACCCAAAAACTTGAAGAAAAGTATGAAAGAATGCTTGAATCTCCTTATTTCGGTCGAATCGACTTTGTTGAAGATAACGAATCAGATACTCAAAAGTGTTATATTGGATTATCAAATCTTGTTGATGAGGATTATGATTTTCTTGTGTATGACTGGAGAGCACCTATTTCAAGTATGTTTTATGACTATGAAACTGGACAAGCCAGTTATGAATGTCCAGAAGGTACAATATCTGGAGAAATCACTGGTAAAAGACAGTATAAAATCAATAATGGTAAAATTGAGTATATGTTCGATAGTAATCTAAGTATTGATGATGAAATGTTACAAGAACTTCTAAGTAAGAATGCTGATGATAAGATGAAAGGTATAGTTACAACTATTCAGAGAGAGCAAAATCAAGTAATTCGTAACGAAAATTATAAAAACCTAATTGTTCAAGGGGCTGCTGGAAGTGGAAAAACTTCTGTTGCACTCCATAGAATTGCATATCTATTATATAAATATAGAGATAAAATAACACCTCAAAATATAATAATATTTTCTCCAAATAATATCTTCAATGATTATATTTCAAATGTATTACCTCAACTTGGTGAAGATAATATGTATCAAACAACCTTTAAAGATTATATGCATAAAGAATTAGGGCCTGAATTTAAGAAAGAATCACCTTCAGAAATGATGGAGTATATACTTGATTCTAATGAAAAATTAACATATCAAGATAGAATCAAAAATATAAAATTTAAAACATCTGTAGAATTTGTTGAAATTTTAAAACAATATATAAGTTACGTAGAAACAGTAGATAGAAGTTTTAAAGATATTGTTGTAAGGGGCAAGTTAATAATTTCCTCTGAAGATATAAAAAATCTATTTTTTAATGATTATTCAAACCTTCCAATTAAAAGAAGATTAGAAAAAATTAAATCAAGAATTATATTCCTTATTGAACCATATGAACAATCTTGGATTGACGAAATATATGAAGAACTTTTTAAATCTGGAGACTTTATACAAAAAGAAGAAATGATAGAAAAAAGTACGCTAATTGTAAAAGAAAATTTAAGAGATGTATATGATTCTATTTATAAAATGACAGAATTTAATTTAATTGAAATTTACAAAGATCTATTTAAAAATTTAAATACATTTTTAAATGAAATAAATGTTGAATATGATGATAATTTTATAAATCATATAAAAACTTACACAATAGATAATTTAAATGCAAAGATACTTAATTACGAAGATCAGGTTGCACTTTTATACTTAAAAGGAGCTCTTGGGGATATTCCAACTACTTCTCAAATTAAGTACGTAATTATAGATGAGGCACAAGATTACACTCCATTGCAGTATGAAATTTTTTATCAACTTTTTAAATCTGCTAACATGACTATATTAGGGGATATAAATCAATCAATTAATCCATTTATGAATGTCGGAAACTATAACAACATTTATAATATATCCCAAAATGACACTTGCATAATAAACCTAACAAAGAGCTATCGTTCAACTATGGAAATCACTAAATTTTCAAGAAATCTTCTAAGTGAAAATATAGATGATGAGTGCGTAGAAAGACACGGTGATGATCCTATTATCGTTTCTTTCTCAGATAAACTTTCTATGAATGAAAAACTGGTTGAAGATATAACGTCTTATTCAGAAAAGAATTACAAATCTATAGGAATTATTACTAAAACAGCTCGTGAAACTAAAGTTTTATATAACTTTTTGAAAGAAAATAGTATCGATGTAAGTTCTATAGAAAAAGATGATGATTATTATACAAACGGAGTAACAGTAATACCTTCATATTTGGCTAAGGGTCTTGAGTTTGATGTTGTTTTTATATACGATGCTAGTAATAAAAATTATAATAGTGAGGATGAAAGATTACTTCTTTACACTTGTTGTACAAGAGCTCTTCATGTATTAAATGTATATCATTTAGGAGAAATTACTAATTTATTAAAACAATGATATACGTAAAATTCTACTAGAATCTAAAGTAAGTTTAAAGGCATAATAGTCTAATCAAATAGACTATTATGCCTTTTTTTAATAATTCACATCTCATTAATGCTCTAATAGCTTATTTTATTTGTTTGTTAATGTTGAGATACTAGTTTTAGGCCTATTATTCCTGCTACTATAAACCCAATACAAACTAATCGAACAAAATCAATAGGCTCTTTAAATAAAAACACACCTAAAATAACAGTACCAATAGTCCCTATTCCTGTCCAAATAGCATAAGCTGTTCCTAATGGTAGCTCTTTTAATGCTAATGATAAGAAGTAAAAACTAGCTATCATCCCTATCACAGTTAAAACACTTGGAACTAACTTTGTAAACCCTTCTGAATATTTAAGTCCTACAGCCCACCATACTTCAAATATACCTGCAATTACTAACACTAACCATTTCATAATTACCACTCTCCTTAAAGTTTTAAATAAAAGTTTATTAGTAAAACGTAAAAAAGCCCGGGAGATATAAAAAAATATCTCCCAGGCTTTTGTCCTTCCGTGAACACAGAAAACTGTGCGTTTTATCTCGGACCAGACCAGTTATAAATTTTAACTGCGGAACCCTATAAAACTAAATTTATTAAACTTTTATTATAGTTTATTACTATATCAAAAAATATGCACTTAATCAATATACATTAATTAATTAATCTATCTATTTTTTAAAGGTAAATACCTAGTTTATGTAGAACAAGTTACTATTATGATATCGTGAAATTCAGAGTTTCTATGGAGTTAATTAAAGATTTTATCCAATCTATAAAATCTTTGCAAATAAAATAAACAATATAAAGGAGATAGAATCTATGAGAGAAAAAAGTATGGATATATTGGCTAAAAATTTAAAATCTGAGCACTTAATAAAACATTCGTATGCAGTTGAGGCTGTTATGAGATCATTGGCTAAAAAATTAGATCCTAAAAATGAGGAAGATTGGGCAATAGCAGGACTATTACATGACATTGATTCAGATTTACTAGACTGCAAAAACAATCCAGAAGATATGAAAAAACATGGAATTCTTGCTATAGATATATTAAAACAAGAGAATATAGGTAATCAAGATATTCACCATGCTATTATGGCTCACAATAACGATAATGGTACAGAAAGAATTTCATTAATGGATAAAGCAATTTACGCAGCAGATCCAATAACAGGATTTATAACAGCTATAACATTAGTTTATCCAGATAAAAAAATATCTAGTGTGAAAGTAAAGTCTATAACTAAAAGAATGAAAGAACTAAGATTTGCCGCTGGTGCTAATAGAGAAGCAATGAAAAGTATAGAGGAACTTGGAATTCCATTTCCAGAGTTTGCAGAATTATCGCTTAATGCTATGAGAGACATAAGCGATGACCTAGGCCTTTAAAAATTATATATTCTAAAAAAGCCAGTATATATATCTATATTGGCTTTTTTATTGTTTAAATCTTAGTTTTCACTCCTAAATACGCCCATTTTAGTCCAACTCACTCATTTACCATAAGAGGACATGTTAATATATTTATAAATTTTTAAAAGTCGAGGAAGTCATAATGAATTATAAACTAATTAAATTAAATAAAATTTTACTAAGCATAATATCAATTTTAACTATTTTATTAATATTAGCTTTGTCTTTTGCTAATGCACTTGATGCTTGGATTATTAACAAGTTCATTGCTCTTTACATCGTAAGTTTTTTGTTGTGTACATTTTATGTAATTGTAGTAGCTATTTTACAACTAAAGAACTTAAATAAAACAGAATCAAGAAAAAGGATTATTGGTTTTTCTAAATTTTTCTTATTTAATTTTTTAATCTTATTTGTATTATCTATAATTTTTAATAAATTTGATATATGGAGAATCTTAATAATATCTTTTAGTGGATCATTTGGTTTTAACTTTTTAGATTTAGCATTTTTTAAAGATTCTAGTAAATTCAATAGCTATTAAATTTTTACATATTCACTACAAGTTTTATAAATATAATAGTTAAATAGCTTAAATATCTAATTTAAAGCAAAAGAGCACTTACATATGTAAGTGCTCTTAAATCATAATAAAAATGTTATTAAGTGAGTACAGTATTTTTTCAAATTCCTGTATTCTGACTTTAATGCTTCTTTTGTGTGGACAAGTTTAGTATAACCTCTAAACCTTAAAATAAACTTAAAGTTTTTGATATTTTAAATACATATATATTTCTTAAAATACTTTACAGAAAATCGAAAATAATCGAATCAAGCTCCTTTTTGTGGTAAAATACCAGTGTTGATCTATTGTTTAAGTATTGGGAGGATATTATGAGATTAAGTAAAAAATTATTATCATTATGTTTAGTAAGTAGTTTATTTTTAGTTGGGTGTAGTTCAAAAACACCTAAAAAAGAAGATTTGTCTGAAAAAGTAACTTTAAGTATTTCTGCAGCTGCTAGTTTAAAAGAAGCGATGGAAAAGATAGAAAAAGACTATGAAAAAAGTAATCCAAATGTTGATTTAGTCGTTAACTTTGGTGGATCTGGATCGTTACAAAAGCAAATAGAACAAGGTGCTCCTTGTGATGTATTTATATCTGCAGGTGAAAAACAAATTAAAGAACTAGACGAAAAAAAATTACTAGAAGAAAATACATATAAAAACTTAGTAAAAAATGACTTGGTTTTAATAGCTCCAAAAAACAGTGATATATCATCTATAAATGATTTAACAACTGATAAGGTTAAAAAGCTAGGCGTTGGAGAGCCTGAAAGTGTTCCTGCAGGAAAATACGCATCAGAAGTGCTTACTAACTTAAATTTAGCAGATAAGGTAAAGGATAAGTTAGTCTTTGCAAAAGATGTTAAACAAGTTTTGGCATGGACTCAATCTGAAAATACACAAGCAGGTTTTGTTTACTACAGTGATACTCTAGGTGTAGATAATATAAAAATTGTAGAAACAACAAAGGAAAGTACTCATTCCCCTATAGTTTATCCTGTAGCAGTTATAAAAGATAGTAAAGTCCCTGATGAGGCTAAAAAGTTTGAAGATTATCTTTTTAGTCAAAAAGGACAAGATATTTTAGTCAATTGCGGATATAAAACCATTAAGAACTAATTAGATATTTATATTAAACTATTATATATATAAGATTAAATATAACAAAAGACAACTGCATGATAGTGTAGTTGTCTTTTGTTATATTGGCTAAGAAATTAAAGTATAACAGCAAAAATTACTTTTGCATTTGAATTTGATGTATTTTCCCAACGATGCTTTACTCCTGCTGGAGTCTTAACACTATCACCTTGATATAATATAAACTTTTCATCATCTAAATATAAATCTACTTCACCCTCTAGCAAGTATGCAATTTCATACCCTTTGTGTTGAATATTTTCACTGCTAGATACCGATCCAGGAGATAGACTCATAATTGCAAACTCTAAATCACTAGTAAGATCAGGAGCTAATACATCATAAACAACATCATCACTTCCAGGAAGTATTACTTTTTTTCTATTTTCTTTTCTAACTATCATATCTTTTTTAGAAACTTCTGATGTGAAAAATGTAAATAATGGAACGTTAAGTGCAGATGCAATAGATTTTAAAGAGTTCACAGATGGATTTGCGATTCCTCTTTCTATCTGACTTAGCATAGAAGCAGTAACTCCACATAATTTTGATAAATCACGTACACTTAGGTCTTTACTTTTTCTTATCTG
This sequence comes from Paraclostridium sp. MRS3W1, assembly GCF_032465715.1. Taxonomy (NCBI): domain Bacteria; kingdom Bacillati; phylum Bacillota; class Clostridia; order Peptostreptococcales; family Peptostreptococcaceae; genus Paraclostridium; species Paraclostridium sp. MRS3W1. Next base: position 16,066 of record NZ_JAWDJM010000130.1, read on the forward strand.
TGATATTTTTTCACCTATATTTATTTCAGACATTAATACCTCCAATAAATTTATTTCAAATATTATAATTTTTAACTTAATGATTTTAATTATAACATAGATATTTTTCACAAACAAAGTTAAATCACATTTAATTAATTAAATTATATTTGACACAATTACTTAAATTATATACAATCAATATAAACATCAAGAGGTGTAAACATTATAGAGGGGAGTGATGGTTGTGCCAATAACAACTACTGGAGCAATCATTGGGTTATTAGTTGCAATTATACTCATTATAAAAAGGTTTGAACCATTTTACTGTTTGGTATTTGGAGCTTTAGTTGGGGGTTTAATAGGTGGTTCAAATTTAGTGGATACCATAACGTATATGGCTGATGGTGGGAAGTCTATGGCTCCTGCAATACTTAGAGTTATGACATCAGGATTCTTAGCAGCAACACTTATAAAAACAGGAGCAGTTGATAAAATTTCAGAAGAAATTATTAGATTACTAGGCTTAAAAAAAGCAATACTTGGAATAGTTCTATCTTCTATGATCTTGGCAGGGGTTGGTGTTGACTTAGACGTAGTAGTCCTTACTGTCGGGCCAATAGGAATGGCTATGGGAAATAAACTTGGATACTCTAAACTAGCAATACTGCTTGCAGCACTTGGTGGAGGTAAAGCTGGTAATATTATATCTCCTAACCCAAATACATTAGCAGCAGCAAGTAATTTTAACGTTGACTTATCTAGTGTTATGCTTGCAAATGTAATACCAGCTATATTTGGAGTAATTATTACTACTATACTTGCGAATATGTTGATTAACAAAGGTAGTAAAGTTGAAATAGAGATAAAATTAGATGAAGATGAGAATTTGCCTAGTTTGTTTGCTTCACTAATAGGTCCTATTGTATCAATAATATTACTATTTTTAGGGAATGTATCTACTATAGTTGTAGATCCACTTGTAGCTTTGCCTGCAGGCGCTGTTGTCAGTATATTGGCTACTAAGAGTGTACATAAAACAAAACAGTATCTATCATATGGAGTTGAAAAAATGCAAGGTGTATGTATTTTGTTACTAGGTACAGGAACATTAGTTGGTATTATACAGATGTCAAACTTACAACATAGTACAACAGAGCTCCTTGCTATGCTGAGTATCCCTCAGGTTTTACTTGCACCTATTTCTGGAATTGTTATGTCACTAGCTACAGCATCTACTACCGGAGGTGCAACAGTAGCATCATCTACATTTTCTAGTGCAATCCTAAGTTCTGGATTATCTGGAGTAGCAGGCGCTGCAATGGTCAATGCAGGTGCTTGTGTATTTGAACATTTACCTCATGGCGCATTATTTCACGCAAGCTCAAGGAGTGTTTCTATGGAAATTAAAGAAAGGTTTAAGTTATTGCCATATGAAATAATTATCGGTCTTGTTATAGTAACATCTTCAACTGTAATACAATTGCTTCTTAAGTAAAATTTAACATCAATACATTTAAACTTTGCTAAAAAGCCCTTACTAATTTAATAGTAAGGGCTTTTTAGCAAAGTTTTTGAAAATATAGTCAAGATTTTTATTTTAAAAGATATTAGATTTACTTGAAACTTCATGATTAGGTTCATATTAATCTTGGCATATTTTTAATTTATTTTCCTCATTAGTAGTACTTTGCTTATTCGGATAAGTATAATATAAATTAGTAACCTTAAAATAACCTTAAAAACTAATATAAGCCATATGCTTTATTTACATCTTGAACAAAAATTATACCATTGCCTGGTTCATTAATTTTAAGTTCATCTCTAATTGAAGATACTATTGAATCTGTTAAATTACTTGGTGATATTATTAATACAATTTCTTTTTCCGGTTCTATTTCCATAGCAAACACTTTACTAGTTTCATGTATACCCGATCCTCTACCATTTATAATCGTAGCTCCCCTAGATCCTGCCTTATTTGCAGCTTTCACTACAAATTCACCTTTTCCCCTGTCTACGACAGTATAAATAAGATTGTACATTGGACTTTCAACACCTCTACTTTCTTCAGTTTTTTTATAGCTATTTGAATAATGAGCATCTATTATATCAGTTAGAGAAGTACTAAAGGCTATTCCATGATTTTGCTTATGAAAACAAAACTTTTTATTGAGTTGTTCTAAAGCATTATAGGATGTATCCTTATCAGATGCCATCAATATAATTTCTTTTCTAGATTCAGCCAACTCTAAAAACTCTAAAATAGGATTTTTAATAGTTCCTTTCCCTAAAAAAATAGTACCGCCTGTTATCCCATGCTGTTTTGCATGTTTTAAAACTTTACTTCCTAAATTAAAATTTACTATTACACAAATTAACTCTAGTTCAATACTATTAAATTTGTTGTTCATCTTCTAGGCTCCCTCCTTTTTTAGATTTCAACTTAAAAATTAATCCTAATATTTGCAAGGTTATTATTGGAGTCATAGCTACCATTGCTATCATTCCAAAACCATCTATTAGTACATTTGCTCCTTCAATTGATTCAGCAACTCCGTGAGTAAAGGCTAAAATAAATGTTGCAGTCATTGGGCCTGTAGCAACTCCTCCTGCATCAAATGCCATACCAACAAATAGTTTAGGAACAAAGTAAGTCATAGCAATACAAATTGCATATCCCGGCAGAATATAATGCCATAGTTGAATTTGTGGAATCAAAATTCTTATCATAGAAAGAGCTATCGCGACCCCAACACCTAAAGAAAGAGCTATCAACACTGACTTTCTGTTAACATAACCACTCGTAACATCTTCAATTTGATGTGTTAGCACATATACCGCAGGCTCTGCTAAGATTGTAACTAGACCAAGAATAAATCCAACTGCTATAATATAAAAATTATTATTTAAAGCTCCAATATTGTATCCAATTGTATTTCCAACATCCATAAATCCAGCATTTACCCCAACTAAAAATAATACTAGACCTATTAAAGTGTAAATAAATCCTTTAAATATTTTATTAAAAGCTTTTATACTTAATTTAAATGATATTTTCTGTAGTATTAAAAACATAATAATCAATGGTAATAGAGCTATAAAACTCTCCTTTATAGTATGTGGAATTAAGTTAATAAATGGACCTAATATAGATGTTGTTTCGGACATATCTAGACTAATATCCGATGAGAATCCACTGTTCTTAGAAAAAATACTTAAGATCATAACAGAGATTATAGCTCCAATAGATGCTATAGCAACTAATCCAAAGCTGTCTTTTTCGGAGGACTTACTGTCTTTCTTTAATGTAGAAACTCCTATAGAAAGAGCTAAAATGAATGGGACTGCAAGTGCCCCTGTGGTTGCACCTGAAGCATCGAACGCTATTGCCAAAAATGCGGGTTCTGTAAATAATGCAATAAGGAAAATAATTAAATATAATACTGTTAAAATCTTGTATAGAGGAATATTATAAACAACTCTTGCTAATCCAAATGAAAGCATTATAGCTAATCCTATAGATACAGCTATAACAATAGTTGAACTAGATACCTGCCCTGATGTGACTAAATCGACTTGATTTGAAAAAACTAATAAATCTGGCTCTGCAATACAAATAAAAAATCCAAGTATTAGTCCAGCGATAATTACTACCCATAATTTATTTATCTTAGCAATGCTTGATCCTATAAGATTTGATAAAGGAGTAATGCCTATTTCAACTCCAATTAAAAAAACTGCTAATCCTAAAATTATAAATATTGATCCAATTCCAAACCTAAGTAAAAGTGGCGTCTCAAGTGGAGTTAGAGTGAAATTTAATAACATTACTATAATGATAATTGGGATAACTGAAAGTAAAACCTCTTTTAATTTTTCTGTGAATACATTCAAATACCTCACTTCCTTCCGCTAAGCTTATTAAATTTAATGTACAATATTATATATTCATAATAAATAATTTTGTAAACTACAATATCAGGAATGAAACTTATTTTCATATAGCCCTTATAAAAATATTAACATGAAAATTGTTAATATTCAATTAATTTAGTTAATTTAACAATCACTTTACAAAGATATATTTTATTTGAATTTTTTATTATGTAATGATAAGTACACCTAAACTATATTGGTATTTTTCCCAATATAAGTTATTTTATTAGCTAAATTTAAAGCCCTTAGAATCCAATTAAGTGTATTCTAAGGGCCTTTTTAATAATATTATTATATAAAATCTAAAACTTTTTAGCGTATTGATTTGCTAAAATTATTTCAAATATATATTTTAAAATAAATATTGCTAGCAATGACATTGTAGTCCAAGATGGAGAGTTCATTACTATACATACATAAGCAATTATAATAACCATCCAATTGATTATTTCCCCTGACATTGCTTTTGCTTTACATTTTATAAACGTATTTCTTTCATCTTTTCTTTCAACTTCGATTTGTTTAAATTTAGCAGGATCTTTTCTCAATTTTCTAATACCGTATAATCCTCCTAATCCTCCACAAATTGCTCCAAATCCTAATCCTGTACATAAACTTGATGCTCTATCCCAAACATCACTAGATAGACCTGCTGATAGTATTATTAGGCCTACTATTAATATAATTATCCCAAAGAGAACCATAACTTTATTTAATTTTTCATCTTGTTTAATCTTCATTCCCGTCTTCCTCCTCATAAATAAAAATTTCTTCAATTGCCATATTAAAATATCTTGCAATTTTAAATGCTAAAATTATTGATGGATTATATCTTCCATTTTCTAAAGAACCTATCGTTTGTCTTGAAACTTCCAGTGCAGTTGCTAATTCTTCTTGAGTTACTTTATTTTGCTTTCTTATTTCTTCCAATCTATTTTTCAAAATATAAGCTCCTTCCTTCAGCTTAAAAGTAAAGCTTGCTTTCCATAATTCATTATATCCTTCCAAATGTAAAGCTTACTTTACTTTTATTTTATATATATCAAACTTATATGT